>NZ_LIRL01000208.1 GCF_001419795.1 Streptomyces niveiscabiei | reverse complement strand
CCCCCACCGGCTACGAACTCCACCCGTGGGCCGACCTCAGACCCCCCGGCACCCCGCCCGCGCTCCAGAACCGGACCTTCCACCACGCGAGCCCGGGGTCGGCGGGATGACGTACGGAGACCGGCCCGGCAGCGGGCGTCAGCACGGGCGGCAACCCCACCCGCCGATGGCCCCGCTCGCCCGAGAACGGGTGGCGGTCGCCGCTGGTCACGGCGGCGGCCGGCAACCGCTGCCCCGGGAGCGGTCGCAGCCACGCCGATGGCGGTTCAGCCCGGAGCACCCGAACCCGCCGCGGCACGACCGCTCACCCGAGCCCGGCGATCGCCCGGGTGACGTCGGGAAGGCGGAGGTACGACGCGACGCGATGGAAGTCGACCGAATGGATCGGCGCCTCTCCATCGGTGTCCACCCCGGCGAACTTCGTCGACAGCCACCGGGGGATCGCGACGATGTCGCCCGCATCCGCCAGGTTGACCCATCGCCGGCCCCGGGGTGGCCGCTGCCCGAGGCCGCCTCGGGGCGCGGGGCACAGCCGCTCGAAGACGACGGACGGCAGGCCGAGCGGCGAGCCGAGGGTCACCAGCAGGTCGACGTCGGGGCCGGGCCGCGACCACAGCGCCTCGTACGCGATCACCGAGCCGAGCGAGGCGGAGCGCCGTCAGCTAGCGCGCGGGGTGGTGTACCGGGCAGCGGGGGTCGGGCGGCTGCCGCCCGGTCAGCAGGTTCGGCGTTCAGGAAGGCGCCGAGGGCAGTGGGTTGGTTCTCCAGGCCGGGGATGCAGATCGTCGCTCCTGTCGCACTGCGAGCGGAAGCCGTCTTGGGTGGCGCAACCGCCGGAGTGGGGGGAAAGGGCCTCGCTGCCACCACGCAGCCGGGCCCCGCAGCGGCAGCCGCCGGCACCGCCCACGGTGTTCCGCGTCCCGGAACAAAGAGTGGCCCATCGCGGTGGTGATGTCTAAACCGGTGTACAACCGCCGCTTCCGCTTCCCTCTGGAGGTACCCCGTGTCGACCAGGCTCGACAACGCAAGCCCGGACACCCTGCCACCAGCGGTGGTCAAGGCAGCCGACCTGCTGGCGGAAGCTGCCCGCACCGGGGCCTCCTGTCCGCCAGTGCGAACGCTGTTCGACGAAGGCGGCGATCTGGAGACCGCGTACGCCGTGCAGCAGCTGAATGTCCGGCGCGCCCAGGCCGCCGGCCGCCGGATCGTGGGCCGCAAGATCGGCCTCACTTCGGTGTCCGTGCAACGCCAACTGGGCGTGGACCAGCCCGATTTCGGGGCGCTGTTCGCCGACACGGCGGTGGCCGACGGCGGCCGGGTGCCGCCCGGACGGTTGCTACAGCCCAAGGTGGAGGCCGAGGTCGCGCTGGTGCTCGGCCGTGATCTGCCGCACCGCGAGTGCACCGTGGTGGACGTGCTGCGCGCGGTCGACTTCGCACTTCCCGCTCTGGAGATCGTGGACAGCCGGGTACAGGGGTGGGACATCACCCTCGTCGACACGGTCGCCGACAACGCCTCCTGCGGCCTGTATGTCCTCGGCGGCACCCCGCTGTCGCTCACCGGCGTCGATCTGCGTGCGGTGACGATGACCATGACACGGAACGGCGAAACCGTCTCGGAGGGCGTCGGTGCCGACTGTCTCGGCAGCCCGCTCAACGCGGCCGTCTGGCTTGCCTCCGCCCTGGCCGAGCGGGGCGACCCGCTGCGCGCCGGAGACCTGGTGCTCACCGGAGCCCTGGGGCCGGTCGTACCCGCCGTCCCCGGTGACCGGTTCGAGGCGTCCATCAGTCACCTGGGCACCGTAGGTGTCGAGTTCACGAGTGAGAAGAACGAAGCATGAGCGCACGAACCAAGGTCGCCGTCATCGGCTCGGGCAACATCGGCACCGACCTGATGATCAAGGTGCTGCGCCTGTCGGAGACCCTCGACATCGCGGCGATGGCCGGCATCGACCCGGACTCCGACGGCCTGGCCCGCGCCCGCCGCCTGAAGGTGGCCACGACCCACGAGGGCGTCGAAGGACTCGTCCGGCTGGACGAGTTCGCGGACGTCGAGATCGTCTTCGACGCCACCTCGGCCGGCGCACACCGGCACCACGAGGACATACTGCGCCCGCTCGGCCGCACCCTCGTCGACCTCACTCCGGCCGCGATCGGCCCGTACGTGGTGCCGCCGGTCAACGGTGACGTCCACATCGGCGCCCCGAACGTCAACATGGTCACCTGCGGCGGCCAGGCCACCATCCCGGTCGTCGCCGCGGTCGACTCCGTCACCCCCGTGCACTACGCCGAGATCGTCGCCTCCATCTCGTCCCGCTCCGCCGGCCCCGGCACCCGGGCGAACATCGACGAGTTCACCGAGACCACCGCCTCCGCCGTCGAGCGGGTCGGCGGCGCCCGGCGCGGCAAGGCGATCATCATCCTCAACCCGGCGGAACCCCCGCTGATCATGCGGGACACCGTGCACTGCCTGGTCTCCGACTGCGCCACCGAGTCCGTCACGGCATCGGTCGAGGAGATGGTCGCGCGTGTGCAGGAGTACGTGCCCGGCTACCGGCTCAAGCAGAAGGTGCAGTTCGCGAAGGTGGCGGCCGACGACCCGCTGCGCACCCTCGCCCCCGGCGCGGGCGAGGTCCTCAAGGTCTCGGTCTTCCTGGAGGTCGAGGGCGCCGCCGACTACCTCCCGGCCTACGCCGGAAACCTCGACATCATGACCTCGGCCGCGCTGCGCACCGCGGAACGCATGGCCGCACACCGTTCCACGGAGGTGGCCTGAAGATGACCCGCCTGTACGTCCAGGACGTCACCCTGCGGGACGGCATGCACGCCGTCCGCCACCGCTACACCGTCGACCAGGCCGCTACGATCGCCGCCGCCCTGGACGCCGCCGGGGTGGCCGCGATCGAGATCGCCCACGGCGACGGACTGTCCGGCTCCAGCATCAACTACGGCGTCGGCGCGCACACGGACTGGGAGTGGATCGAGACGGTGGTGGGCGCCGTACGCCGTGCCGCCCCCACCACTCTTCTCCTGCCCGGCATCGGAACGGTCCACGACCTCAAGCAGGCGCACTCCCTGGGCATCCGCTCGGTGCGCGTCGCCACGCACTGCACCGAGGCCGACATCTCCGCCCAGCACATCGCCGCAGCCCGCGAACTGGGCATGGACGTCGCCGGGTTCCTGATGATGTCCCACATGGCCGAGCCCGCCGAACTCGCCCGCCAGGCGCGGCTCATGGAGTCGTACGGCGCGCACTGCGTGTACGTCACCGACTCCGGCGGCCGGCTCACCATGGACGGCGTCCGCGACCGCGTCCGCGCCTACCGCGACGCCCTCGACCCGGCCACCGAACTCGGCATCCACGCCCACCACAACCTCGCCCTGGGCGTGGCCAACACCGTCGTCGCCGTCGAGCACGGCGTCACCCGCGTCGACGCCTCCCTCGCCGGCCAGGGAGCGGGGGCGGGCAACTGCCCCCTGGAGGCGTTCGTCGCGGTCGCCGACCTGATGGGCTGGGAGCACGGCTGCGACCTGTTCCCGCTGATGGACGCCGCCGACGACCTCGTACGACCACTCCAGGACCGCGAGGTACGGGTGGACCGCGAGACGCTCACCCTCGGCTATGCGGGCGTGTACTCCAGCTTCCTGCGCCACGCCGAGACCGCCGCCGCGCGCTACGGCCTGGACACCCGCAGCATCCTCGTCGAGGCCGGCCGGCGGCGCATGGTCGGCGGTCAGGAGGACATGATCAGCGACATCGCACTGGATCTGTCCGCGCAGGCGGACACCGCGTCCTAGACGCGCGGAGCCGGTGTGCCGACGGCGCACCGGCCGCTCCCGCACGCACAGGGAGGGAGACGGAAGGCGCAAGACCCAGCTGCTGTTGGGGGGCGTGCGCCGAGCAGGCACTTGCCGTCCACCGCGATCGTCCGGCGCCTTGGGCGCGCCGGACCGGCCTGGGCGGCAGCCTGGTGGGCCCGGCGCTGTTCGCGCTCCGGGCCGCCGTCGGGCATCGGCGGCGCGGGATGCGCGCGCTCGTTGGGAAGCAGGGATGCCAGGTAGGCGAACTGGGCCGCGTTGAGCTCGGCGGGATCGAGGCGTCCGAGCGCGCTGCGCAGGGTCTTCTCGCTCGGCATCCGGTAGCGGCCCAGGACCGGGTGGTAGGGCAGGTCGAAGGCAGCAAGATCCTCGGGGCACCACTGGGCTGCCGTGGTGATCGAGTCGTGGCCCGCGGGCGTCATCGCGCAGACCCCCAAGGCCAACAGGGAGGAGAGCCGGTAGCGCACCCCGCCGGCTCCACGCGGATCCGTGAGCGACTCGAACGCGGCGACCAGGCTGCGCCATGAGTACCAGGTAGGCGCGTGATCCTCCGGGCAGTGCCTTCGAGGCGCCGACGGCAGCCGGGTCCAGCGCCGCCGCTTGTGCTGCCTGGCAGTTGTCTCCAGGAAGGAGCAGCACGGACCTCAGTCTTTGGCCGTGCTTCGCTGGGCGGTGAGCGCAACTTGGGTCAGGAGGTCTCGGAACTGGGCCCGTTGTTCTTCGCTCAGCTCCGTGAGCAGTCGTGCTTCAGCGGCTGCGACATCGGTTCGCATGCGCTGTAGTTGTGATCGGCCTTCGTCCGAGAGGATCACGTGGCGGGCGCGCCGGTCCTGCGGATTGGGGCGTCTGGACAGCAGGCCCTGTCCCTCGAGGTCGTCGAGTAGGTAGGTCATCACCGTTCGGTCGAGGCCGACCTGGCCGGCCAGTTCGAGTTGCGTGGGGGGTTTGTCCCCGGCCTCGGCCAATGCCACGAGCACCAGGTAGGCGCGTGATCCTCCGGGCAGCGTCTCCGAGGCGTCGGCCGCAGCGCGCCGAAGCGCTCCCGAGATCATGCGAATGGCCCAGACCAGGTCGTTGTCCAAGGCAAGAGGCGTGGCGCTTTCGCTCGCTCGGCAGCGGGGTTCAGAGGACATCGCATTACCGTAGCACCTTTCAGCATAGCGACAGATAGTCTTGTGTACAGATCATCTTGTCGACATGGCTTTCTGGGAAGCGGCGATGGCGCCGCCCGCTTCACGGTCGTCGGCCTGGCGGATTCCGACCGGATTCAGCAGCCGACTGCGGACGCCGGCACCCCGTTTCTGCTGGTAGCAGCCTTGATGTCCGGAGTGGTGGGGGATGCCCGTGACGGTACGCCCGGCCCCTTGGTGCAGGCGTGAAGCGCGGCCCCGGCGGCCGGTCGGGATCCGGCTGGGGTTCGTCGCGAGCCGCCGGCGTCCACATCAGGCCGGGCTGTCGGCCGGACCACTTTTCTTGCCAGCAGATGTTCTGCTGTGCATACTATCTACATCGCAGCCGAACTATGGAGGTACCGCCACCATGAACCTGTTCCGTCTCGACGCAAGCATCCGAACCGAAGGATCCGTGAGCCGCGCCCTCGCCGACACCGCCGAGCAGACATGGCTCACCGAACACCCCGGCGGGGTGGTGACCCGGCGCGACCTCGGGTTCCACCCGCTGCCCGGGGACGCGTGGACCGCGCTCGCCCACGAAGTCGTCAACCCGGCCGCACCCGCCCCTGCCGAAGCGCACGAGCTCCTCGACCGCCTCGGCGCCGAACTCCTAGCCGCCGACGCATTCCTGTTCGCGGTGCCGATGTACAACTGGAACGTCCCGGAACAGGTCAAGACCTGGATCGACCTGATCCTCAAGCACGACCAGGTAGGGATACACGGCGACCAGCCCCTCAAGGGCAAGCCCGCGCTGCTGACCCTGAGCCGGGGCGGCGGCTACGGACCCGGCACCCCCAAGGAAGGCTGGGACCACGCCACGCCCTACCTGCGCACGATCCTCGCCGACGTCCTGGGCCTCGACCTCCAGATCGCCGAGGCGGAACTGACCCACGCCTTCTGGAACCCGGAGATGGCACACCTGCGGGAGCTTGCCGAGGAGTCGATGAAGACGGGGTACGAGCAGGCCGCCGAACACGGACTGCGCATCGCCAAGCTGAGCGGGGTCTGACCGCCCCAGGGCCTGTCTCGTAGATCACCGAGGGCTGCGCGCACCCCCACGCGGCACCACGCGGACGGCCGCTCGCCACAGCACTGCTCTGCGAGACAGACCCTGGAACGATCGTTCTCAAGGCGTTCTCGAAAGGACTGCACATGGGCATTGGAGCCGCGGTGCGGGAGACGGCCGTTCCGTCGTCGGTCGTGCAGAAGGCGTTCGATCTGCTGCAAGTGTTCCGTAACGGACGCGTGTTGACGCTGAGTGAGGTGGCGCGCCGCGCCGGTCTGCCGAAGTCGACGGCCTACCGCGTCCTCGGGATGCTCGTCCAGGTGGGGGCGGTCGAACATGAGGGCACCGGCTACCGGATCGCGTTCCGGATGATGGCCCTCGGTGCGGCGTCGCCCGAAGGAGCGGTCCGCAATGTCGCGCTTCCGTACCTGCTGGATCTGCACCGGGCCGTCGGGCACACCATCCATCTGTGCGTCCTGCGCGGCCCGGAGGTCGTCTACGTGGAGAAGCTGTACACGCCGCGGGCGCGGTTGTTCGCCACGGAGGTCGGGATGGTTCTGCCCGCTCACTGCACGAGTGTGGGCAAGGCTCTGCTGGCCTACACGGACCCGGATCTGGCGGAGACGACCACCACGGGCCGGCTGCGCGCGCTCACCGCGGCCTCGGTGCGGGATCCGGCGCTGCTCCGCCGTGAGCTGCGACGTGTCCGGCAGCGTGGGGTCGCCACCGATGTCGAGGAGGCGGCGCCCGGACGGTCGTGCGTGGCCATGCCGATCGTCCTCGGCGGCGAGGCGGTGGCGGCGGTGTCGATCGGTTTCCCCACCGAACAGGGGCCGGCCGATGTGTTCGTGCCACCCCTGCGGCGGACGGTGTCGTCGATCGGCAGGGCACTGCCCGGTCTCCTGGCGTGACGGAGGCGACCGCCGGGCGGCGCTCCTCCGCAAGCGAAGCCGACATGAACGCCGCCGAGCAAGGCCCCTGCCCACACCGCGATCTTCGAGCGGATCGAGGACTGGCACAACGTACGCAGAACGCCTACCTCGTCGCACTACACCCGACGAGTCAACTTGAGAGGAATACCGATGCATAGGCCGAACATTCGCTCCAGGGTGGTCACCCTGGGCGTCATAGCAGCGGGCGTCGTCGCGTTCAGCGCTACGACCGCTCTCCCCGCCAACGCGGCAACCAGGTACTGGACGGTCCAAGGGACCGGACAAACGCCCGCCGCAGCCAAGAAGAACGCCGACAACAAGTGCACCAGGGCCGGGGGCCACCCCGACCCATGGGCAGGCTACGTACAGACCTCCGGCGGCTGGACCGCGACCGAGCAATGCTCCGCATAGGGTCACGGTTCACATCGGAGATGCCCGGTGGAGCGAGCCAAACCGCAGACGACGATTCGCCGAGGCGCCAGGTTCTGTAGCCCGCACACCCGGCATCTTCCTCACCCGCACTGATCGCACGCGGAATCCACACACAGAACGGCACTTGACCCGCGTAACCGCAGGTCAAGTGCCGTTTTGCTCATGCCGCGGCCCGACTCGCGGCGGAGCGGTCGTGCCGGTTCCCGGAACCTGCGTATGGCCGGCAGAACGATGTGCCGGTTCCCGGAACACCCGCTTCGTCGGCGCGGTCCCGCGCCTTAGCGTTTCCAACGCCACCAGCTCAGTCGGCGCCCCGATCGGCGCGCCGCTCTATGAGGAGGAGACGAGTGGCCACCGATGCCTTTCCCTCCCCGGCCCAAGCTCCGGAACGAGCCCCCGTGCTGATCGTGGGCGCCGGGCCCGCGGGCCTCACCACCGCACTCGCGCTGGGCCGCATGGGCGTGCGCAGCATCGTCCTCACCCGCCACCTGGGGCTCGCGCACACACCGCGTGCCCACATCACCAACCAGCGCACGCTGGAGATCCTCGCCGACCTCGGCGTCGAGGAGGAGGCGCGGGCGCGGGGCCGGGTGCTCGAAGAGATGCCGTACACCGTGTTCCTCATGTCGATGGAGGGCCCGGAGGTCGCCCGTACGACCGCGTGGGGCGCGGGCCTGAAGGACCAGACCCGGTACCGGCGGGCGAGCCGGCACCTGCCGCTGAATCTCTTCCAGCACGAGCTGGAGCCGGTCCTGGCCCGGGCCGCCCTCGCCACGGGCATGGTCGACCTGCGCTACGGCCACGAGTTCCTCGGCCTCACGCAGGACGACGGCGGCGTCGACGCCACGATCGTCGAACGGCGGTCGGGACACGAGTACACCGTCCGCGCGGACTACCTGGTCGGCGCCGACGGAGCGAAGGGCCGGGTGCTGAGCCAGATCGGCCTGTCGGTGCGCGGTGAAACGGACCTGGCCCCCCAGGCGTTCGCGTGGATCAAGGCGGACCTGACCCGCTACGTGGCCCACCGCCCCGGCGCGCTCTACTGGGCCGTCGACCCCGACTACGCGACGTGGACCATGATCAACGGCTTCGACGAATGGGTGGCCGGGTGGTCGGTGCCGCGTGGCCACGTGCCGGACCACGACGAGGTCGTGGCCAGGATCCGGCACTCCGTCGGCGATCCGCGTCTCGCCGTCGAGATCAAGGCGGTGAGCACCTGGTCGATCAGCCACGCCGCGGCGGACCAGTACTCCGTGGGCCGGGTCTTCTGCATGGGCGACGCCGTCCACCGGCACCCTCCGACGAACGGGCTGGGCAGCAACACCTCGATCGCCGACGGCTACAACCTCGCCTGGAAACTGCGTCTGGTGCTGACCGGAGTGGCCGACGCCTCGCTGCTCGACACGTACTCCGGCGAACGCGCCCCGGTCGGGCGTCAGATCGTCGACCGCGCGTTCACCTCCGTGGGCCAGGTCCACAGCATCGGTGCCACCATCGGGCTCCGGCCGGAGACGACTCAGGCCGAGAAGTGGGCCACGGTCCGTGCGCTCGACGACGCCACGGAGGAGGGAGCTCGCAGGCGCGCCGCGCTCGCCGAAGCGATGCGGCTCATGGACTACAACTTCAACGCCCACGGCGTCGAACTCGGTTACCGCTACGCCGTCCCAGCGGCACACGACGACACGGGCGAGGACCGCGGCACCGTCGACGAGCTGGAGTACCGGCCCTCCACGGCGCCGGGGGAGCACCTGCCCCACGCCTGGGTGGAGTTCAACCGCCGTCGTATGTCCACGGTGGACCTGGTCGGGCAGGGCCGGTTCACGCTGATCACCGGCCGGCGCGGCGCGGCGTGGGCGGAGGCCGTGGACCGCGCGTCGGCGCTGTACGGCCTGCCCATCGTCGTCCGCGTGATCGGGTCGGACCGCGCCTACCGGGATCCGCTCGGTGAATGGGCGAGCGTGCGCGGCATCGAGGACGACGGCTGCCTGCTCGTCCGCCCCGACGGACACATCGCGTGGCGCGCCCGCTCCGGCCCCGATCCGGACGGCCTTCTCGACGCCGTCGCCCGCACGCTCGGGATTCCCGCCCCCCGAGACGGCCGGGCCGCCGGAAAGACCTTCGCTACCACAGCTCACTGACCATCCCCGACAACCTGAGGAGAAACACATGAGCCGCCTCACATCGCTGGGCTATGTCGTGGTCCGCGGTTCACTCGACGAGTGGACCCGATTCGCCACCAAGACCATCGGCGCACAGCCCGCGCCGTCCGCCGCGGGCGAACTGCGCCTGCGACTCGATGAGTACGCGTACCGCATCCTCATCGTGGACGGCGAGCCCGCGGGCCCCGCGTCCCTGGTGGCACTGGGCTTCACCGTCCCGGACGCGGCCGCGCTCGCCGATCTGGAAACCCACCTCGCCTCCCGTGGCATCACGGTCCGCGAGGACGAGGAACTGCGAGCCCGCCGGGGCGTCGAGGGACTGCTGGTCTTCTCCGACCCCGAAGGCAACACGATCGAGGCCGTCCACGGCCTGCCGCTCGCCGGCACCCCGTTCACCTCCCCGCTGGGCTCCCGTTTCGTCACCGGTGATCTGGGGATCGGGCACGCCTTCATGAACAGTTCGGGTGACGCACGCGAGGCGGCCGAGTTCTACCAGCGTGAGCTGGGATTCAGGCTGAGCGACACGATTTCGATGGCCGAGCTCGGAGTGGAGGGGGACGGCTATTTCCTGCACTGCAACCCCCGCCATCACTCCATCGGCTTCGGCCGCGGCATCGGCCCCACCCCGGGCATCGATCACCTCATGCTCGAAGTCTCCGACCTCACCACCGTCGGCCGCGTCATGAACATGATCAACGACGATCCCGACCACATCATCGTCACGCTGGGCGAGCACACGAACGACCACATGACCTCGTTCTACGTGACCACGCCGTCGGGCTTCCAGATCGAGTACGGCTGTAACGGTCTGGTGGTCGACGACGACACGTGGCAGGTCGCCCACTACGAAACGATCAGCAGCTGGGGCCACAAGTACATCGCGGCCGACGCCTGAGCCGCCACCCGGAACGAAGGAAAAGCCATGCCCGCAACCGAGGCCCTGACGGAATCGGCGACCAGCAAGTACGTGCAGACGGCCAAGTGGAAGCTGCACTACAACGAGGCCGGTGACGGCCACCCCCTGATCCTGCTGCACGGCGGGGGAGCCGGCGCCGGCGGCTGGAGCAACTACGCCCGCAACATCCCCGCCCTGGCGCGCCACTACCGTGTGATCGCCTTCGACATGCCCGGCTGGGGCAAGAGCGACACCGCCGTGCCGGGCGACCGCGACCACGTGGAGGCGCTGGAACTGGCCCTGGACGCCCTCGGACTGGACCGGGTCGCCATCGTCGGCAACTCGCTGGGCGGAAGGACGGCACTCCGGTTCGCGGCGCACCATCCCGAGCGCGTCAGCCACCTGATCCCGATGGGCGCCCCCGCCCCGGGGGTCAACGTGCTCGGCCCGCCCAACGACAGGACGGACGGAATCCTCCCCTTGGTGCGCGCCTACTTCGACCCGTCGCCGGAGAACTTCCAGGCGATGGTCGCGGCATTCGCGTACGACCCGGCGCTCGCCGAGGACGCCGACCTCGCCCGCCGACGGTCTGAAGCCGCCCTCGCCCGCCCCGACCACCTGGAGAACATGAGGCTCTCGCTGCCCAGCGGGGACCTCAACGGCCCGCCGCAGCTGTTCCAGGCCCTGCCGCCGCTGCTGGCCGAGCTCACCGTGCCCACGCTGATCGTGCAAGGGCGGAACGACCGCGCCGTCCACTTCGAGAACGCGCTGCGGTTGATGGCGATGATCCCGTCCTCCCGGCTGTACCTCATCAACAACTGCGGCCACTGGGCGCAGATGGAACACTCCGAGGAGTTCAACCGCGTCGTGCACGAGTTCATCTCGGCACACTGACCCCCTCGGAGCGGGCGGCCCACACGATCGTCCGGGCCGCCCGCTCCTGCCGGAACCACGGCCGGTGCCCTGAAACCGACTGAGCCGTCGAACCACCGGGCACACCGAGACGCTGCGGATGCGGATGAAGCCGATGGCGCGGATGAAGCCGATGAGTCACCCCGCACCGTGCATGGCCCGTGGTGGGTCCGTACTCCGCCTGGACGCCGGCGAGCACGGGCGCGCCGTCCACCAGCAGACCACGCCAGACCGCCCGGTGGGCGTCGCCGTCGAGCAGGTCCCACATCCAGACGAGGCCGCCGTGCCCCGCTCCCGCGATGACCGGCCGGCCGTCCATCCGGAGCACGTCGACGGAGTACACCCGTTCCTGGTCGTCACCGGGCGACCGGTAGTCGGCGAGGGGCTCTCCCGACGCGAGGTCGTGCAGCCGTACGCCGTCCCGGGGGCTCCCGGTCACCGCCACCGGGTGCCGGTCGATCGTGGTCACCGCGATGTCGGTGATCCGGAGAGCCCCGTGCCGCATCCACGCCGTCCGCGACCCGGTGCGGGCCGGCGGTAGAGGTCGCCGAGATGGCCGCCGCTGAGCACCACCGGATGCCCGTCGACCCGGGTCAGGGCGATGGACTCGACGCCGATCCGGTGGCCGGGAGACGGATCGGCCGGGCTCGGGTCCGACGGTGACAGGTCGGCCACCCGGAGGGCGCCGTCGTCGCACGCCGCGGTGACGCTGATGTACGGCCACGCGGTGCTCGTGGCCGGCGACGGCAGCGGCGCCGTGACCGTACGGGACCTGAGCGGCGGCGGCCGACGGTACGAGCTGCTGCGCGTCGGGGTCGCCCGGGGCTGGGTGGGCGATCTGGCCACCGCCGCGCAGGTCGGTGACCTGACACGTGCCGCCGGGGTCCGCGTCTCCGTACCGGCCGCTGTGGGTCGCGTGGACGAGGACGGGGAGATCGCCGATCTCGCCGATCTACACGGAGCAGACCCGCTCCGCCGGCGCCTGGACCGCCGGTCCGACGGGCGCCCCGGTGTCGAGGTCGCGGACGAGAATCCCCGGCCCCTCGTCGACCGCAGGGTCACCTGGTAGCCGAGCTCGTCGAGCACCGCAGCGGCGCGATCCGCCCAGTCACCGGCCTCGGGCAACGGCGGCCAGGCTGCGGAGTCGATCACCCCCTCCGCGTCGGGTGCGGTCGCGTTGTTCGAATTGTGTTCGATAGGGTGGCGAGAGGAAGGGAGGTGGCGCCGGATGATCCTCTGTCTCTGCTTCACCCCCCGACCCGCCCAGGAGTACGGCCGGCTCCTCGATGTCCTCGGTGAGTTCACGCCCGTCGTCCAGACCCTGCCGCCGGACGTCGTGCTCGCCGACGTGACGGGAAGTGTCCGGTACTTCGGCCGGGACGCCGTCGCGCTGGCCGGGGTGATCCGGATGCGGGCCCTCGCTCTGCTCGACGTCGACGCGACGATCGGCGTCGCGGTGAACCCCCTGCTCGCGAGGCTGGCGGCCCGGCGTCCGGCGTCCGGGGCGATCCGGGTCGTCCCCGACGACGTGGCCGCCTTCCTCGCCGGGCTGCCGGCCGCCGCGTTCCCGGGCGTCGGCCCGGCGACGGCCCGCACCCTCGCCTCGTACGGCCTGTCGACCGCCGCCGAGATCGCAGCGACGCCCCTGCCCACCCTCCAGCGCATCCTGGGCGCGGCGGCCGGCCGCCGGCTCCACGAGCACGCCCACGGCATCGACCCGACACGGGTCGCGCCGGACGCCCCGCCCGCCACGGTCGCCGTCGAACACGGCTTCCCCCGCGACGAGTTGGACCCCGTCCGGCAGCGCGACGCCCTGACCCACCTCGCCGACCGGCTGGGCG
>NZ_LIRL01000207.1 GCF_001419795.1 Streptomyces niveiscabiei | reverse complement strand
GCGGCCAGGAGCGTGGCGTCGTCGGCGTCCAGAAGTGCTGCTAGGGCGGCGGGGGTTGGGGCTGCGAGGAGGAGGATGCGCTCGGGCTCGACCACTTGGGCGGCTTGGGCGCGGTCGGCTGGATGCGCCGGGGAGGGGATGCTTGTCGGTGCGGTCGGTGCGGTCGGGGCCCGGAGAGTCTCGCTGTGCCCGTTCGTCCCGGTGCCTGCGACTCCGTGCCCGTTCGCCCCGGCGCGTTCACTCCCGCGCCTGTTCACCTCCGTCCCGGCAACTCCGTGCCCCCGCCGCCGAGTTGTCCCCGAGCCCACCGGCGCCTGCTCCAGCACCACATGCCCGTTGATCCCCCCGAACCCGAACGCGTTCACCGCCGCTCGCCGTACCTCGCCCTCCCACGGCTCCGCCTTCTCCAGCGGCCTGAACCGGGTCCGTGTCAGCGCGGGATGCGGGTCGTCGCAGTGCAGGGTCGGCAGCAGCACCCCGTGATGGACGGCCAGCGCGGCTTTGACCAGCCCGGCGACTCCGGCGGCCGGCATCGCGTGCCCGATCATCGACTTGACCGACCCGATGACGGCACCCGGGTCGTCCGGGGCGTCGGAGGGGCCGCCGAACACCTCGGCCAGCGTGGCGAGTTCGGCCCCGTCGCCGGCGGGGGTCGCTGTGCCGTGCGCTTCGAGGAGGCCCAGGGAGTCGGGCGCCGAGGGGTCGAGGCCGGCGGCCCGCCAGGCTTGGCGTACGGCGCGGGCCTGGCCGCCGGGGTCGGGGTTGACGAGGCCCGACGCGCGGCCGTCGCTGGAGATGCCGGTGCCCCGGATCACGGCGTAGACCCGGTCGCCGTCGCGTTCGGCGTCGGCCAGCCGCTTGAGGACGACGACGCCGGTGCCCTCGCCGATGAGGATGCCGTCGGCGTCGCGGTGGAAGGGGCGGATGCGCTCGGTGGGGGAGAGGGCGCGGAGTTGGGAGAAGACGCTCCACAACGTGATGTCGTGGCAGTGGTGGACACCCCCGGCGAGCATCAAGTCACAGCGCCCGGACGCCAGTTCGCCCACCGCCTGGTCGACGGCGACCAGCGAGGACGCGCACGCCGCGTCCACCGTGTACGCCGGTCCGCGCAGGTCGAGCCGGCTCGCGACCCGTGACGCGGCGAGGTTGGGCACCAGCCCGATCGCCGCCTCCGGACTGTCGGGCCCGAGCCGCTCGGTGAACGCCTCACGTACGCGGTCGAGTTGGCCGGCGGACAGGTCGGGCAGCAACTCGCCGAGCGTGCGCACGAGTTGGCCCGCCGTCCGGACCCGCTGATCGAGCCGGACCAGCCCGGGAGTGAGGTAGCCGCCCCGGCCCAGGACGACGCCGACCCGTTGCCGGTCGGGCAGCCGGGCGGTACCGCCCGCGTCGTCCAGCGCGGCGGCGGCCACGTGCAGCGCGATCAACTGGTCCGGTTCGGTGCCGCCGACCGACGCCGGCATGATCCCGAACCGGGTCACCTCCACCTCGGCGAGCCCGTCCACGAACCCGCCGCGCCGGCAGTACACCCGGTCCGCGACGGCCGGTTCGGCGGCGGTGCCGGGACGGTAGTAGTCGGCGTCCCAGCGCCCGGCGGGCACCTCGCCGATCGCGTCGACGCCGTCGTACAGGTTCCGCCAGTAGGTGTCGAGGTCGGGGGCGCCGGGGAACAGGACGGACATGCCCACGATGGCGACCGGGACTTGACGATTGACGGCGCCCTCGGCCAGACGGCTGGCCTGAGCTTGGCGGCCGGTCCCGGCGTGACGGTCAGTCAGATCGGCGGCGTCCTCGGGGCCTCTGAGATCCACCCCGTCACCAGCCCGACGCCGTGTGCACGACCGCCGTCAGCGACGGGTCGCCCCACGCCAACTCCCGCAGCAGCGCGGCCGTTCCCTCCTCCGGGTCGATCAGCGCGACCCCGCGCCGCGCGTACTCCCGCGCCAACTCCGGCCCCACCATGCCCCCATGGGAGGCGTCGGGCGCCCACGGCCCCCAGTGCACGGTCAGCGCCCGCGACCCCGTACGCGCCGCCCATGCCGAACCCAGCGCCTCCAGCGCGTCGTTGGCCGCCGCGTAGTCGACCTGCCCCCGGTTGCCCAGCACCGCCGAGATGCTCCCGAACAGCACGGTGAACGACGGCCCGCCGGGCAGTTCCTCCAGCGCGGTCAGCAGCGCGTGCGCGCCGAGCGCCTTCGTCGCGTACACCCGGCGGAACGACTCGGGGCTCTTCTCCGCGATCAGCCGGTCCTCGATCACCCCGGCCGCGTACACCACCCCGTCCAGCCGCCCGTGCTCGGCGTGGATCTCCTTCACCGCCTGCAACACGGCCTCGGACTCCCGGAAATCGACGCTCCGGTACCGAACGGCACTGCCCAGCGCGGTCAGTTCGGCCAGCGTCGCCCTGATCTCCCGCTGGGCGAGCAGGAGTTCCGCCTCCCGGTTGACCTCCGTGAGGCTCCCGCCCCGCGCGGCCAGGACGGCCCGCAGCTCGGCCGGGGTCCGCGCGGCGGCCGTCGCCTCCTCCTCGGGGCCGTCCGGCACGGGCGTACGGCCCAGCAGTTCGAGCCGGCACCGCGAGGCCCGCGCCAACGCGACAGCGCACTGCGCGGCGATCCCCCGGGCCCCGCCCGCCAGCAGGGCGACGGCGTCCCGGTCGAGCCCGAGCGCTGCGGCCTCCGCGACCCCGTCCCCGGCGGGACCGGCCCCGGTGCTTCCGAGCGCCCCGAGCGGTGCCTCGACCAGCTCGAACCCGTGCCGCCCAACTGCCCTGCACACCACGGCGGGTGACGTGTCGTCGGCCAGGATCTCGCCGATCACCGTGTCGGCCACGTCCTCGTCGACGTCCACCACCCGCGCGACCGTCCCCGGGTACTCCCGCGCCACGCTGCGGAACAGCCCGCGCAGCCCCACCGCGTCCCCGTCCACCGGCCGTACCGCCACCAGCCACCGGGGCTCCCGCGCCAGCGCCGCCTTGAGCACCGCGAAGGCGTCCGGCAGCACCGGCACCCCGTCGGCCGCCCCCAGATAGACCACCCCGTCCACCGGGCCGTCGGCCTCGGTCAGCAGGTGCTCCATGTCCCGTACGGTCACCTCGGCGCCGTGCGCCGCGAGCCGGTCGGCGATGCCGGACCCCTCCTCGCCGAGCAACACCCAGCGCGTGCCCGCGAGATGGGACGGCGGATGGCTGCCGGTGTCGAGCAGGACAGGGCGCAGGACGAGCCGTCTGGGTGCCTGGCCGGTCACCGGTTCCTGCTCCTGGGCGGGTTCCTCGGCGGCCACCGGGCCCGACAGGCGCGAGGTGAGCCAGTCGGTCACGGCGGCGGCCGTACGCGCCTTCGTCAGCTCCTCCAGCTCGTCGTCCGCCAGGCCCGCGAGGTCGGTCGAGCCGCCGAGGCGGCGGGCCAACTCGCCCGCGATCTCGGCCCGTTTGATGGAGTCGATGCTGAGGTCGGCCTCCAGGTCGAGGTCGGGCTCGATCATGTCGACGGGGTAGCCGGTGCGTTCGCTGATGATGTCGAGGACCACTCGGCCGACGTCCACGGCCTCCGGGGCCGGCGCGTCGACGGGCGCCGCCTCGACGGGCGTCTGCGGTACGGGGGTTGCTTCGAGGACCGGCAGGGGTGGCGCCGCCGGTCTCTCCACCGGCCCCGCGCCGGATCCGAAGTACGTGAGCAGCACGTCCCGTTGGGCCGCGATCATCTCCCGGCTGGTCCGCAGGAACTCCGCGATGAGGGCGTCCTGACCCTGATGGGGGGTGGTCGTCACGTTCGCCTCCGAGGCATCCAGGGACAGGGGGGAAGCCGGGGAGCCCGGCAGCTGTGCCACACGCCGGGCCGGTGTCAGCCCGCCGGACACCGGCTCGCCGCCGGCGGTCCGCACGAGCTGCCCGTCGACCGTCCAGCCGGGCGGTTTCGGCGCCGGGGTGCGTACCGCGTCGACCGCGCCGCGCCCGCGCAGCAGCCACCCGGCCCGCACGGGCACCCCGGCGAGGGCGAGGTGGGCGAGCGCGTCGAGCCAGCTCCGCAGCCCGCTGCCGGGGCGCGGCTCGCAGGCGACCGTCCGGTGCGGGCGGTCCCCGAGCACCTTCCCGACCAGCCGCGTCAGCACCGACCCCGGCCCGGCCTCGACGAAGACGCGCGCACCGGCCTCGTACATGGCCTCGATCTGGTCGGCGAAACGGACGGGGGAGCCGATCTGGGCGGCGAGTTCGGCGGGGACCGTGTCGGCGGAGCCGTAGGGGGCCGCCGTGCGGTTGGCCCAGACCGGGAACTCCGGGTCGTGGAAGGCGTGTTGGGCGAGGACCGTGGCGAACTGCGGGCCCGCGTCGGCGACGATGGGGCTGTGGAAGGCGCAGGCCACCGGGATGCGCCGTGCGGTGAGCCCGGCCTCACGCAGCAGCCGCAACGCTTCGGTGACGGCCTCGGTGGGGCCCGAGATCACCGTCTGGTCCGGCGCGTTGAGGTTGGCGAGCACCACCTCGCCCGCCTCGCCGAGGACCTGGGCGACCGTCGCCGCGTCCGATGACACCGCCGCCATCGTGCCCGGGTCGTCCCCGGCGGCGGCCAGGATCGCCGCCGCCCGCGCGCCGCTCAACTCCAGCAGCGTTTCCGGGGAGATGACCCCGGCGGCCGAGAGGGCGACCAGTTCGCCGTAGCTGTGTCCGGCCGCCATGTCGGGGTGGACCCCGGCGGCCGTGAGGAACGCGTGCGCCGCCAACCCCGCGACACCCAGGGCGGGTTGGGCTACACGGGTGTCGGTGAGGGCGGCTTGCTGGCGGTCGCGGGTGGCGTCGTCGAAGGCGGTGGGCGGGTACATCGTCGGGGCGTGGGCCCGGCCCAGGTCCAGGTAGTGGCGGAGTTCGGGGAAGGCGATGAAGAGGTCGGCGAGCATGCCGGGGCGCTGGCTGCCCTGGCCGGGGAAGAGGAAGGCGACCTTGCCGCCCATCGGGGACACGCCGGCCGCCTCCGCCGAGCCGTCCCCCCGGGACCCGTTCGCTCCTGACGGGCGCGCCTCCTCCAGCGCCTCCCGCAACCCCCGCACCAACTCCCCGGTATCGGACGCCACCACCGCGAACCGCACCGGCTCCTCGCCCGCGTCCGCCCGCCGCGCCGCACTCAGCGCCAGGTCCCGGAGCCGCCACGGCCCCTCGGCGGCCTTCAGCAGATCCTCCACGCCCCGCCGGGCGGACGCCACATCGCGCCCCCGGAACAGGAACAGCTCGGCGGGCCACTCCTCGGCCCCCCGCACCCCCTCGTCATGAGCGGCGAGCACCACATGGAAGTTGGTCCCGCCGAACCCGAACGCGCTGACCCCGCCGATCCGCCGACCCGCGGGACCGTCCCAGGGCCGGGCCCCGGTCGACAGCGCGAAGGGGCTCTCCCCTTCCTTCCAGGCCGAGTTGGGGGCCTTCACATGCAGGGTCGGCGGCCGGACCCCCGTGTACAGGGCCAGCGTCGTCTTGATCAGCCCCGCCAGACCGGCCGCGCACTTCGTGTGCCCGATCTGCGACTTGACCGACCCGAGCACACAACTCCCCGGCGCGGCCCCCGCGTTGGCGAACACCTCGGTGAGGATGGACAGTTCGGTCCGGTCCCCGACGACCGTCCCGGTGCCGTGCGCCTCCACGATCCCGACCTCGGCCGGTGACACCCCCGCGTTCCGGTACGCCCGCTCCAGCGCGGCCCGCTGCCCCTCGGGGCGGGGCGCGGTCAGGCCCAG
Organism: Streptomyces niveiscabiei; assembly: GCF_001419795.1. GTDB lineage: Bacteria > Actinomycetota > Actinomycetes > Streptomycetales > Streptomycetaceae > Streptomyces > Streptomyces niveiscabiei. Next base: position 32,951 of record NZ_LIRL01000207.1, on the reverse strand, counting down.
GGAACGGCCGTCGCTGGAGGAGCCGAGTCCCTTGACGACGCCGTAGATCCGGTCGCCGTCCCGCTCGGCGTCGGCCAGCCGCTTGAGGACGACGCAGGCGACGCCCTCGCCGAGCGCGATGCCGTCGGCGGTGGAGTCGAAGGCGCGGGAACGGCCGGTGGGGGAGAGGGCGTGGACGGAGGAGAACAGGGCGTAGTCGTTGATGCCGTTGTGCAGGTCGGCGCCGCCGCACAGCACGACGTCGCTCGTCCCGGACAGCAGTTCCTTGCAGGCGACGTCCACCGCCGCGAGCGAGGACGCGCAGGCCGCGTCCACCGTGTAGTTGGCGCCGCCGAGGTCGAGGCGGTTGGCGATGCGGCCCGAGATGACGTTGGCGAGCATCCCGGGGAACGAGTCCTCGGTGAGGCGCGGGAGTTGGCCGTCCAGGGCCTGCGGGACCTCGCCGTAGTACGAGGGCAGGACGGAGCGGACGGTCGCCGCGTTCGACAGGTCGCTGCCCGCCTCCGCGCCGAACACCACCGAGGTGCGCGAGCGGTCGAACTCCCGCCCCCCGTCGCCGTATCCGGCGTCGTCGAGCGCGCGCCGGGCCGCCTCGAGGGACAGCAGCTGGACCGGCTCGACGCTGCCGAGGGACGTCGGCGGGATGCCGTAGCGCAGCGGGTCGAAGGGGATGCGCGGCAGGAAGCCGCCCCACTTGGAGTCGGTGGACGTGCCGTGGTGGACGGCGGGATCCCAGCGTTCCGGGGGGACTTCGGTGACCGCGTCGACGCCCGCGACGACGTTCGCCCAGAAGGAGGGCAGGTCCGGCGAGCCGGCGAACATGCAGGCCATGCCGACGATCGCGACGTCCAGCGGCGCCGGTGCCTGCGGCTCGACTGCCGGGGGCGGAGTGACCCGTTCGGCGAGGAAGGCCGCCGCGCCGGTCGTCACCGAGGCGTGCAGCGCGGCGATCGTCGTCGTCCGGGACCGCAGCACGGCCACCTCGCCGGCCATGAACATCCCCTCGGCGAGCTGCCGTCGCTCGTCCACGGACGCCAGCGCACCGTCCTCGTCGCGCTCGACGCCCTTGCTGGCGATGCGCAGCCGGCCCACGTTGAGCCGCTCCAGCCGCTCCCACACCTCCCGCTCGGGCAGACCCCGCGCACGCAGCCGGGCCGCCTCCTCGCGGTAGCCGTCCGCGAACGGGCTCGGCACGCACCGGGTGGCGTGACCCGGCGCCGACTCCAGCAGCGTCGTCGACCCGGCGGCCAACACCCGCTCCTGGAACAGGGGTTGGATGGCCCCCTCGCTGATGGCCTCCTCCGTGAAGAGGTACGCCGTCCCCATGAGGACGCCGACCGCCGCGCCCCGCGCGCTCAACGGGCCCGCGAGGGCCGCGACCATCGCCGCCGACCGCTCGTCGTGCACCCCGCCCGCGAAGAACACCTCCACGTCGGAGACGTCCCCGAAGTCCTCCAGAACTGCCAACTGGGCTTCCCACAGCGGGAATGCGGCGCGCGGGCCGACGTGGCCGCCGCACTCCGCGCCCTCGAACACGAACCGCCGGGCACCCGCGTCGAGGAACTGCCGCAGCAGCTCCGGCGACGGCACGTGCAGGAACGTCCGGATGCCCGCCTCCTCCAACGCCCGCGCCTGGGACGGACGTCCGCCCGCGATGATCGCGTGGGTCGGCCGGGACAGCCGTACCGCCTCCAGCTGGGCGGCGCGCAACTCCTCCGGCGCGAAGCCCAACACGCCCACGCCCCAAGGGTGTTCGCCCACCGCCTCGCGGGCCTGCGCGAGCATCGCCCGTGAGCGCTCGCCGTTCGCCAGGGCCAGCGCGAGGAACGGCAGCGCCCCGTCCTCGGCCACGGCCGCCGCGAACGCCGCCCGGTCGCTCACCCGCGTCATCGGCCCCTGGGCGACGGGCAGGCGTGTCCCGAGCGCCCGGCTCATCGCCGAGTCCGGGCCGAGCGTCCGCACGAGCCCGCCGTCGCGCAGGGCCGAGCGCACCGCGCCCCTCAACTCCCGTACGGTGCCCCGTACATCGCCCCAGCGGTCGGCGAACCGGGCGGCGAGGAAGCCGTCCTGGCCCACCGGGAGCCGTACGCCCCGGCGTTCCACGGCGCGGACGCCGTCCGTGACGGCCGACTCGGAGCCGTCCAGCGTGCGGACCAGAGAAGCGAGCCGGTCGGGGAGCGACGATTCGGCCAGCAGGGCGAGCTGGGAGTCGAGGACGACTCCGGCAGCGCCGCCGGCGACCGCTGCGGCGGCCGTACGCGGGCCGATTCCGCCGCAGGCCCATACCGGTACGCCGACCTCGGACAGGAGCTGCTGGAGGAGCACGAACGTGCTCAACTCGCCCACCTGGCCGCCGGATTCGCAGCCGCGCGCGATCAGGCCGTGGGCGCCGCTCGCGATCGCCGCTCGCGCCTGCGCGAGGTCGGTGACCTCCGCGAGCACCCGGTGGCGAGGCGACGCCTCCCACCTGCGGCCCGGGGCGAGGACGATCGTCACGTCGCGGTCCGGGAGGTCCGCCGGAGCGAGGCGGCAGTGCGGCCCGATCCGTAACCCGACCGGCGCCCGCCGCACCCGCTCCAGGGCCTCGCGCGCCGTGCGGTCGCCCTCGCCGAGGTCCAGGACGCCGAGGGCGCCGGACCGGGCGAGGGCGAGGGCGAGTAAGGCGTCGGGGCGGCCGAAGGGAGTGATGCCGATGATCAGGTCCTCGGGGCGCACAGCGGGCGTCATGTCTCTCCAGAATCAACGCTTCGAGGAGGAAACTGCACGGTGGGGGTGCGGGGCACAGCAGGGAAAAACGGCAGGGCCGGACAACGGCTTCCCAGGCCACGCCATTCGGGCAGGGCTCACCGGGGAAACACCGGTCTGTCTTTCGACGCGCGTGCGTGAATCGCTGGAAAGGTAGTGCGGTTATTACTCGCGGGTCAATAAGCGCGCGGCCCCCTGATCGGCCGTCGAACCGATTCGGTCAGACGCAGGTCAGGGGGCAGCAGGGCGGAAAACGGGCCAATCGTGGTGCGGGCGGACGCCGTTCACGCCGGGCTCACGCCGCCGAAACACGGACGGTGGCGGGAAATGCGCTCGGATGGCCGCGCATGTCCGAAACGGCCCCTGGAATCGGGGCCGTTGATGACCGCAGCGGAAATTCCGCGTGGCGGTCCCGGTGTGACCAGGAAAGGGTCAGGCGGTCTTGCGGACTCCGTCCAGAGCGATCGACAGGACGCGCTCGCGCTGCGCGTCGCTCGGGAAGTAGGTGGCGGTGACGCCCGCGACCAGCCGCAGCAGGTCCGAGAACTCCATGTCGCCGCGTGCCTCGCCGGCCTCCTGGGCGCGGACGAACAGCGGGCCGCCCGACGCGTACAGCGACTCGCGGCAGGCGTCGAAGATCTCCGACTCGTCCTCCAGCGCCTCGCGCACCGCGCGCTTGGTGACCATGTACGCGGTGAACGCCTCCAGCCAGGTGACCACCGCGGGCCACGGCGGGAGGTCGGCGACCTCGTCGGCCCGCTCGCACAGGGCGTTGACCTCGTCCGCGTACACGCTCTCGAACAGGGCGCGGCGGGTGGGGAAATTGCGGTACAGCGTGCCGATGCCGACGCCCGCGCGGCGCGCGATGTCCTCGAGGGACGCCTCGGCGCCGTTCTCCGCGAACGCCTCGCGCGCGGCGGCGAGCAGGGCGTCGTAGTTGCGGGCCGCGTCTTTCCGGTGCGGGCGCTGGGCGGCGACGATCGCGGCGATGGGGTACGAGTGGGCGGTCACGGTGGCCTCCCTGGGCCGGTTCGACGAAAGCGGAGGTTCACCTCCGGTACGCCTTGAAGTGGAGGGTTCCCTCCAGTAGAGTGGAGGCGTACCTCCACTTTATCAGTGCTTGTCGCCCGAGAGGTCCTCCATGCCTCGCACGTCCTCCCGCCTCACCTTCGCGGTCCTCGCGACAGGCGCGGGTGTGTTCGCCATGCTCCAGTCGCTCATCGCGCCCGCCCTGCCGACCGTGCAGCACGCCCTGCACACCTCGCAGTCCACGGCGACGTGGGTGATGACCGCGTACCTGCTCTCCGCGTCCGTCTTCACGCCGATCCTCGGCCGCGTCGGCGACCTGATCGGCCGCAAGCGCACGCTCGTCGCCGTCCTGGCCGCCGTCCTCGTGGGCTGTCTGCTCGCCGCGCTCGCCCCCACCATCGGCGTCCTCATCGTCGCCCGCGTCGTCCAGGGCGTCGGCGGCGCGCTCTTCCCGCTCTCCTTCGGCATCATCCGCGACGAGTTCGCCGCGGAAGCCGTCCCCGGCCGCATCAGCGCCCTGTCCGCCGTCATCGCCGCGGGCGGCGGCGTCGGCATGGTCGCCGCCGGGCCGATCGTCTCCGCGCTCGACTACCGCTGGCTGTTCTGGATACCGGTCGCGATTGTCGCGGGGGCCGCGGCCATCGCCGTGCGCTACGTGCCCGAGTCGCCCAACAGGGCGTCCGGCAAGGTCAGTTGGCTCGGCGCCGTGCTCCTGTCCGGGTGGCTCGTCGCGCTCCTGCTGCCGCTCAGCCAGGCCGGCACCTGGGGCTGGGGCTCGGCCCGCGTCCTCGGGCTCCTCGGCCTCGCCGCCGTCCTCGCCGCCGCCTGGCTGTACGCCGAGTCCCGCGCCGCGAGCCCCCTCATCGACCTGGGGATCATGCGGCTGCCCGCCGTGTGGACGACCAACCTCGCCGCCCTCCTGTTCGGCGCGGGCATGTACGCGATCTGGTCCTTCCTGCCCGGCTTCGTCCAGACGCCCGCCAGTGCCGGGTACGGCTTCGGCGCGAGCGTCACCGCGTCCGGGCTCCTGATGCTGCCGATGCTCCTCGCGATGTTCGTCTCCGGCATGCTCAGCGCCCGCCTCGCCCCGCGCTTCGGCTCCAAGGCCCTCCTCGTCACCGGCTCCGGGCTCGGCGCCCTCGCCCTCGGCTTCCTGACGCTGTGGCACGACGCGCAGTGGCAGATCGCCCTCGTCGCGGGCGTGTTCGGCCTCGGCATCGGGCTCGCGTTCGCCTCCATGGCGACCATCGTCGTGGCCAGCGTGCCGCCGGCCCAGACCGGCGCGGCGACCGGGATGAACGCCAACATCCGCACGATCGGCGGCTCGATCGGCGCGGCCGTCACGAGCGTCCTGGTGACCGGGCACCTCCAGCCGTCCGGCCTCCCCTACGACAGCGGCTACACCCACGGCTTCACCCTGCTCGCGCTGCTCTGCCTCGCCGCGGCCCTCGCGGCGCTCCTGGTCCCCGCCGCCCGCTCCGGCCGCCCGGCGCCGCGCCCCGCTCCGGCGCGGGCACCCGCTCCCGTGCGGTAAGGTTTACCTGCGTGTTCACGCGGTCACCGGCCGCGCGAACGGCACCGGGACGTGGCGCAGCTTGGTAGCGCACTTGACTGGGGGTCAAGGGGTCGCAGGTTCAAATCCTGTCGTCCCGACGGTGATGTCCGGAGGCCGTGTCAGAGAGATCTGACACGGCCTCCGACGCGTTTCCGGGGACCCGGGGGATCCCCAAGGGCACCGGGAGCCCTCACATGGCGTCGGCCCGGTCCGTCAGGTCGTCCTGCGTCAAGGCGTCGTCCTGTGTCAGGTTCCGCCGCCAGTAGCCCGCGAACGCCACCGCCGCCCGGTCCAGGCCGCGTTCGTCCACCAGGTGGCGGCGGATCGCGCGGACCGCCGACGCCTCGCCCGCGATCCAGGCGAAGAGCGGGCCCGAGGGGAGGCGGGCGGCGCGTAGCGCGTCCGGGAGGAGCGGGGCCCGGTCGCGGTGCAGCCAGTGGATCTCCACCTCGCCCGGACTCTCCCAGCGCTGCTCCTCCGCCGGGCCCGCGACCTGCGCGTACACCAGCGCGCGCTCGCCCGGCGCGAGGTCCTCGACGAGCGCCCCGATGGCCGGCAGCGCCGTCTCGTCGCCGACGAGGAGCCGTACGGCGCCCGGGGCGGGCGTGCGGTGGTGCGTGGCGGCCGGGCCGTACATGCCGACGGTGTCGCCGGGTGCCGCGACGGTCGCCCAGCGGGAGGCGGGGCCGCGGTCGCGCTCCGCGCCGTGCAGGACGAAGTCGACCTCGATCCGGCGCTCCCCGGGCAGGTGGCGGCGGACCGTGTACGTGCGCATCCACGGCCGCCGGTGCTCCGGGATGGCCAGATAGCCCTGGTACCAGCGGGTCACGTCGGCGCCGTCCCGGGGCGGCTCGGGCAGTTCCACGGGGCCGCCGTCGCGGGCGAAGAACAGCTTGAGCTGCTGGTCGGGGGCTATCGGGACGAAGTCGGCGAGGCCGTCGCCGCCGAACGTGACCCGCCGCATGCCCGGGGTCAGGTCCTGTACCGAGACGACGTGCAGCGTCGTGGAGAGCAGCGCGAGCGGTCGGGTCATGCGGAGTTCCTCCCGGAGAAACCGATGGAGAGGCCGATGGAGAGGCCGATGGAGAGGCCGATGGAGAGGCCGATGGAGAGGCCGATGGAGAGCCGATGGAGGCCGATGGGAGCGCCTGAGGAGCCCCCGGGAGCCTTTGGAGAAAGGGTAGCCTTGCTTATTAATGACGACCTGTTGCAAACTATAGCCGCCCGCTGAACCCCCGTTCCTCCCAAGGAGTTTCCGCATGCCCGACGAGTCCACCGCCGCTCCAGGCGCATCCCCCCCGGCGGGCACCGGCACGGCCGGCCGGGCAGCGGCCCTCGCCGACCTCACCGCCGAGGTCAGACCCCGGGTCGTCACCGCCGCCGTCCTCGCGGCCGTCTCCGGTATCGCCTCCCTCGTCCCCTTCGCCGCCGTCCATCAGCTCGCCGTCGCGCTCTCCGGGGGCGATCCGGACCGGCGCGAGGTGTGGACGATCGTCGCGGTGACGGTCGCCGCCGTCGTCGTCCAGTTCCTCAGCCACGGCATCGCCGTGTCCCTGTCCCACCGGGCCGACATGGACATGCAGCTGCGGCTGCGCCGGTCCATGGCCGAACGGCTCTCCCGCGCCCCCCTCGGCTGGATCTCCGAACGCGGCGCGGGCCGCCTCAAGAGCACCCTCCAGGACGACGTCGAGGACATGCACTACCTCGTCGCCCACGCGCTGCCCGACTTCGTGGTCGCCGTTTCCACCCCGCTCGCCGCCATCGTCTACCTGTCCTTCGTGGACTGGCGGCTGATGCTCGTCTGCCTCGTCGGCATCCCCTGCTACCTGCTCGGACACCGGCTGATGATGAAGGTCGCCGGGAGCCGCATGCCCGCGATCGGCGCCGCGATGGGCCGGCTCAACAGCGCCGTCGTGGAGTTCGTGCAGGGCATCTCCGTGGTGAAGGCGTTCGGCCAGACCCGCCGCGCCCACAGCCGCTTCGCCGCAGCCGCGGACGACTACCTGGAGTCGTTCAGCGCCGCCAACGGCCCCATCATGCGCATCCAGTCGATCTCCACGGGCCTCCTGTCACCCGCCTCCACCCTGCTGATCGTCGCCCTCGCCGGCACCCTCTTCGTCGGCCAGGGCTGGGCCGACCCCCTCGACGTCGTCCCCTTCCTCACCCTCGGCCTCGGCCTCGCCGCCCCCGTCCTCGTCGTGGGCCTCGCCGCCAACTCGCTGCGCTCCGCCCGCCAGGCCGCCGACCGCGTCGGCGAACTCCTCTCCGTGGCCCCCCTGCCCGAACCCGAGCACCCCCTGATCCCCGCCGGGAACCGGGTGGAGCTGCGCGGTGTGACCTTCGGGTACGAACCCGGTGCCCCCGTCCTGCACGACGTGAGCGCCACCCTCGCCGAGGGCACGGTCACCGCGCTGGTCGGCCCCTCGGGATCCGGCAAGTCCACCCTGGCCGGCCTGCTCCCGAGGTTCGCCGACCCGGACAGCGGACAGATCCTCCTCGGCGGGGTCGACGTCCGCGACATCGCCGCCGACGAGCTCTACCGGCACGTCGGATTCGTCCTCCAGGACGCCCGGTTCCTGCGCGCCTCCGTCGCCGAGAACCTGCGCCTGGCCCGCCCCGACGCCACCGACGCCGAACTCGCCGACGTACTCGCCGCGGTCGCCCTCGACGAACGCATCGCCCGGCTGCCGCGCGGCACCGACTCCGTCATCGGCGAGGACGCCCTGTTCTCCGGCGGCGAGGCCCAGCGCCTGTCCATCGCCCGCGCCCTGCTCGCCGACACCCCCGTCCTCGTCCTGGACGAGGCCACCGCCTACGCCGACCCGGAGTCGGAGGCGGCCGTCCAGCGCGCCCTGTCCCGCCTGGTCGTCGGCCGGACCGTGCTGGTGATCGCCCACCGGCTGGGCAGCGTCGTCGACGCCGACCGCATCCTCGTCCTCGACGAGGGCCGCGTCGTCGAACAGGGCCGCCACGAACAACTCCGCACCGCCGGCGGCCTGTACGCCTCGATGTGGGCCACCTACCGCCGGCACACCGCCGCGGACCACGACGACGCCCTCGGCGCGGAGCAGATCGGAGCGAGGCCGTGATCAGACAGCTCTTCCAGGTGGTCGGCCCCGCCCTGCGCCGCCGCCTCGCCCTCCAGCTGGCCGTGCTCCTCGCCTACAGCGTCCTCCAGGGCGTGGCCTTCGTCCTGATCGTCCCGGTGCTGCGCCGGCTGCTCGCCGGGGACACGGACGCGGCCTGGCCGTGGGCCTGGGCCCTGACCGGCGTCGCCCTGGCGACCGCGGTCACCTACTACGTCCAGCAGATGCTCAGCTTCCAGGTGGCCCTCGCCGCCTCCCACCGCCTCTACCACCGGCTCGGCGACCACGTCTCCGCCCTGCCGCTGGGCTGGTTCTCCGGCGAACAGGTCGGCGGGCTCGGCCAGCTCGCCTCCCGGGGCGTGCCCCAGGTCAGGTCGATGGTGGCCCACCTGCTCCAGCCGCTGTGCACGGCGGTGGTGACCCCGCTGACCGTGGTGGCCGCCATGGCCTTCTTCGACTGGCGCCTCGCCCTGGCCACCGCCCTGTGCGCACCCTTCATGTACGTCACCTTCCGCTGGGCCATGAGCACGGTCGCGCGCGCCGACGAAGCCGCCGACCAGGCCGCCTCCGAGGCCAACGAGCGGGTCGTGGAGTACGTCCGCGCCCAGCCCGTGCTGCGCAGCACCGGCAGCACCGAGCGCGGCCGGGCCCTGCTGGAGTCGGCGCTCGCCGAACAGGACGCCGCCGCCCGCCGCCAGTCGGCCGCCATGGCGCCGGGCCGCACCTCCTTCCTCGCGGTCGTGCACCTCGCGGTCGCCGCCGTCGTGGTCGTCGGCGCGGTCCTCGGCCTCGACGGCTCGGTGGACGTCGCCGAACTGGTGGCCCTGCTGGTGCTGGTGGTCCGCTTCGCCGAACCCGTCTCCGGCATGGCCGAACTCGGCGGCAGCCTGCGCGGCGCGCGCGGCGCCCTGGCCCGGATCGAGACGCTCCTCGCCGCCCGCCCGCTGCCCGAACCCGAACGGCCCGGCCCGCCGCCGGCCGACTCCTCCCTGGAACTGCGCGACGTGCGCTTCTCCTACGAGGGAGCCCCCGACGCGAAGGCCGTCCTGGACGGCGTCTCGCTGCGGCTGCCCGCGCGCACCACGACCGCCGTCGTCGGTTCCTCCGGCTCCGGCAAGACCACCCTGATCCGGCTGCTGGCCCGCTTCTGGGACGTCGGCGACGGCGCCGTCCTGCTCGGCGGCACCGACGTCCGCGCCCTGGGCACCGACGCCCTCATGGACCACTTCTCGCTGGTCTTCCAGGACGTGTACCTGTTCGACGAGAGCATCCGCGACAACATCCGCCTCGGCCGCCCCGACGCGAGCGACGAGGAGGTCGAGGAGGCCGCCCGGCTCGCCCGGGTCGACGAGATCGTCGCCCGGCTCCCGCAGGGCTGGGACACCCGGGTCGGCGAGGGCGGCACCGCCCTGTCCGGCGGCGAGCGCCAGCGGGTCTCGCTGGCCCGCGCCCTGCTCAAGGACGCGCCCGTGATGCTGCTCGACGAGGCCACCTCCTCCCTCGACCCGGCCAACGAGGCCGCCGTGCAGCAGACCCTGGAGTCCCTCGCCGGGCGGCGCACCCTGGTCGTCGTCGCGCACCGGCTCCAGACCGTCGTACGCGCCGACCTGATCGTCGTCCTGGACGACGGGCGGATCGTGGAGAGCGGCACGCACGCCGAACTCCTCGCGCGCGGCGGCCGGTACGCCGACTTCTGGCACGACCGCGACCGCACCCACGGCTGGCGGCTCACGGAAGGCGCCCGGTGACCGCACCGGACAACGGCGGGCGCCTGGGCAAACGTCCCGGGCGCCGCCCCCGGGTGGACCTCGGCCGCGTCGTGGACGCGGTCGCCGAGGAGGGGTTCCAGGGCATCACCGTCTCCTCGGTCGCCGAACGCCTCGGGGTGCGCTCCTCCACCCTGTACCGCTACTTCGCCACCCGCGACGACCTGCTCGCCCACGCCGTGGACGCCCAGTTCGCGTGCGCCGAACAGCCCGCCGGGGCCCCCGAGTGGCGCGGCTGCCTGGAGGCGCACGCCTGGGCCCTGTGGGAGGTGTACGCCCGCAACCCCGGACTCGCCCAGGCGGTCACCACGCTCCCCGTGACCCCGCCCGCCCTGACCCGGCGGATCGACGCGGCGGCGGTGCACCTGCTCGACCTGGGGTTCGCCCCCGAGGACGCGGTCCTCGCCGTTGACGTGATCGGCGAACTCACCCTGGACACCTTCCTGCTGGGGCGCATCGCGCAGACCAGGCCCGACCGGTCCGCCACCCCCGCGCCGGACCGGCGCACCCGGGTCGCCGCCGCCGCTCCGCTCCTCGACCCGCGGCTGCGCGGGCTGATCGAGGAGGTCGTGACGGCGGCGCCGCGCGCCTGGTTCGGCCGCAAGCTCGCCCTGGTCCTCGACGGTCTGCGGGCCCGGGCGCCGGCCGGGCCCGCGGACTCCACGGCCACCGTGTGAGGGAAGGGCCGGGAGCGGGGCGGGCGCCTGGACCTCGCCCGCCCCGCTCCCGGCCCGGCAAAGGGGTGGTGGCACCGGAGCCGTGGGCGGCCCCGGCGCCACCACCCCTACGGGGGACGGCGCTCAGTCCGCCGAGGCGTCCCGCACCAGCTCCGCCCATGCGCCGAGCCGGGGCGCCCGCGCGAGATCGGCGAGCCGCAGCCGTACGCCGTACGCGCTCCACTTGCTCACCAGCGTCATCATCCCCACCGAGTCCAGGCCCTGGACCAGCAGACTCTCCTCGGGGTCGATCTCGGTGCCCGGGCGGCGCAGGGTCTCGGCGATGTCCCGGCGCATGACCTCGACGGTGAGCCGGGACCCGCCCGGCACCGCACCATCCGGCACAGCATCGCCCGGCACCGCACCGGCCGACACCACGCTGAGGGAGACGCTGCGCAGCTTCTCGCACGTCTCGGTGAACTCCCGCTCCGGCGTCGACTGCCCGACGATCCCCGCACCGGCCCGCAGCCAGGTCCGGTCCTCGCGCTGGTACACCGACCGCAGCACCAGCGCCGCGTCCAGCGTGCCGTCCTGCCCGACCGTGAGGACCGCGCCCCCGTACAGGCCGCGCGGCTCCGACTCCAGGCGGCGGATCGCGTCGTACGCCTCGGGCTTGGGGATGCCGGAGGCCGTCACCGCCGGGAACAGCGCGGCCAGCGCCGCCCAGCAGTCGCGGCCCGGGGCGAGCCGCCCGTACAGGTCGGAGGCCAGGTGCTGGGCCGTGCCGCGCTCCTTGACGGTCAGGTACTCCGAGACCCGGATCGAGCCGGGCACGCAGATCTCCTCCAGTTCGTCGAAGGACGTACGGACGCTCACGGCGTGCTCGTACACCTCCTTCGGGTCCTGGAGCAGTTCCTCGCGCAGTCTGCGGTCCTCGCCCGGGGAGCCGGTCAGGGCGCGGGTGCCGGCCAGCGGCTGGGTCCGCACCCGGCCGTCCGCCTCGACGGACAGCACGATCTCCGGGCTGAACCCGGCCGCGCGCTCCCCGCCGAGGTGCAGCAGGAAGGAGCGCGCCGGGGTGTTGCGCGCCCGGCCGTGCGTGTAGGTCGCGACCAGGTCGACCGGCTCCGGCACCCGCACCACCCGGGAGAGGATCACCTTGCGCAGCGCGCTGTCCTGGATCTCCCGCACGGCGCCCGCGACCGCCTTGCGGTAGAGGTCGCTCTCGTCGCGCTCCACGTCGACGCCGACCAGCGCCGGTGCCGCCCCGGCCGCCGGGTCCGCCGCGGCCAGCGCGGCCACGGCGGACCGGGTCAGCGGCTGCGCGAGGTCCAGGGCCCGCACCGTCGCCGAGCCCGCCTCGATGCGGATCTCGGTGTGCGGCACCACCAGGCGCAGCAGCGCGGTGTCCGGCGGGAGGTCGGCCAGCGCGGGGGTGCCGCAGAAGGACAGCTCGAAGGCCGCCGTGCCGTACGCGCGCCAGTCCTCGACGGGCAGCTCCGCCAGCAGCTCCCGCACGGTGTCGCCGGGATGCCCCTGCCAGGCGGCCGTGCGCTCACCGCCCGGCCCCGACAGACGCACGAGCGAGGGGGTGACGGTCACCTCGGCGACCACCCCCAGGGCGAGCGACCAGACACCCCGGCGCTCGTACAGGACGTACGGCTCGTGGTGGGCCAGGCGGGCCACGCGCACGGCGGCGGCCATCGGGTCGCCCGACAGGGGCGGACGCAGCAGGTCGTAGGAGGCGGAACGGACAGAGGGGGTGGGTGTGACGGAGGACAACGGGAACTCCCTTGCCAGTGGGGGGTGTTGGAACGGGTCAGCGGTCCGCCGCGAGCGCGGTCAGCGCCCGGCGGTCGATCTTCCCGACGCCGGTGAGCGGCCACGACGCGACCGTCTCCACCTGCTGCGGCCACTTGAAGGCGGCGAGCCCGCGCTCCCGCAGGAACGCGCCGAGCGACGCGACGTCGGGGCCGGGCGCGGCGGCGTCCGGGGCGAGCAGCAGGCAGGCGCAGACACGCTCGCCGAGCACGGCGTCGGGCACGCCGACGACCACCGCCTGGGCGATCGCCGGATGGGCCAGCAGATGCTGCTCCACCTCCTCGGGGGAGACCTTCTCGCCGGCCCGGTTGATCTGCTCCTTCACCCGGCCCACGACGGTGAGGCCGCCGTCCGGGGTGCGCCGGACCAGGTCACCGGAGCGGTAGAAGCCGTCGGGGGTGAAAGCGCGGGCGTTGTGCTCCGGGGCCCGGTAGTAGCCGCGCAGCGTGTAGGGGCCGCGGGTGAGGAGTTCGCCCGGCGCGTCCCCGGCGTCGGTGCCGTCCTCGGCGAGGACGCGGATCTCGTCGGCGGGGGAGACGGGACGGCCCTGGGTGGTCGCCACGACCTCCTCGGGGTCGTCGAGCCGGGTCGCGCACAGCAGCCCCTCCGCCATGCCGAACACCTGCTGGAGCCGGCAGTCCAGCGCCTTCGGCAGCAGCCGCGCGGTCTCCTCCGGGAGCCGGGCGCCGCCCACCTGTACCAGCCGCAGGCTGGAGAGGTCGGAGGCGTCCCACTCCACGGCCCGCGACCACAGCGCGGCCAGCGGCGGCACCAGCGCGGTGACCGTCACCCGCTCCCGTTCGATCAGCGGGAACACCTCGGGCGGGCTGGCGTTCTCGGCGAGCACCGTCGCCGCACCCGCCCCGATCGCGCCCAGCAGCCCCGGGCACGCCAGCGGGAAGTTGTGCCCGATGGGCAGGACCACCAAGTGGACGTCGTCGGCGGTGAGTTCACAGACGGCGGCCATGGTGCGCGCGTTGTAGGCGTAGTCGTCGTGCGTGCGCGGGATCAGCTTGGGCAGCCCGGTGGACCCCCCGGACAGCAGCAGCAGCGCGGGCCCCGCCGGATCGGGCTCGGCCAGCTCCACCGGCTCCCGGTCCAGGGCCGCGTACGGCGTGGTCAGCCCGCTGTCGTCGGCCTCACCGACGATCACCGCGTGCCGCAGCGACCGGCACTGCTCCAGGAGGGCGCGCGCGGTGGGCCGGTGGTCCTCGCCCTCCAGTTCGGCGGCGGTGACGTACGCGACCGCCTCCGCCAGGTCGCACAGGTGCCGCAGCTCGCTGATCCGGTGCCCGGGCAGCGCGAGCACCGGCAGCGCGCCGAGCCGCAGCAGCGCGAACAGCAGCACCCCGAACTCGGTCCGGTTGGGCAGTTGCACGAGCACCCGGTCGCCGGGCCGCACACCCGCCAGGGCCAGGCCGGACGCGATCCGGTCGGCGCCCGTGTCGAGACCGGCGAAGGTGAGCCGGGTACGGGAGTCGGCCAGCGCGGTGCGCGGCCCGTGCCGCCCGGCCGCCACCCGCAGCAGCCGTCCCAGGGGCTCGCCCCGCCAGTAACCCTCCTTCCGGTACCGCTCGGCCGACGGGCCGGGCCAGGGAACGAAGCCGTCCTGCATGGGAGTCCTTTCCGGGGTGGCGAGGGAGGGGCGAGGGGGCGGTGGATCAGACCGGGCGGGCCTCGATCACGCACTCCTCGTCGGGCCGCAGATCGCTGGAGGACAGTTCGAGATCGGCCCGCGCGAACAGCTCCCGGTACTGCTCGGGGGTCCGCAGCCGCGCCTGGAGCAGCACGAACATGTACAGGTCCAGGGCGCGCACGTAGTGGGTGCGGTCCTCGTCGGTCGGCATGTGGCCGACGACGACGAGCCGGGACCCGGGGTGCATGGCCGCCCGCACCCGCCGCAGGATGCGCACGGAGTCCTCGTCGTTCCAGTTCCCGATGACCCGCGACAGCAGGTACACGTCGCCGCCGGCCGGGACCTCGTCGAAGAAGCTGCCCGCCACCACCGTGGCCCGGCCCGCGACCCCGGCGTCCGCGAGCAGCTTGTCCGCGCCCCGCACCGCGTTGGGCAGGTCGAACACCGTGCCCGTCAGATGCGGGTGCGCGGTCAGCAGGCCCGCGATCATGGCGCCCCGGCCGCCGCCGATGTCGACGACCCGCGCGCCCTCGGGGAACGCGTACCGCGACCCGACCGAGCGCCCGGCGGCGGACTCGGCCATCGCGCGGTGGAACACCCCGGAGAAGTCGGCGTGGTCGGGGTCCGACATGTGCGCGAACAGCGGCCTGCCGTACGCGGCGTCGAAGGCGGGCTCCCCGGTGCGCGCGGTGTGCGCGGCCTTCGCCCAGGCCCGCGCGAACTCCTCCATGCCGGTCAGCCGGCACATCTCCCGCATCCCCTCCGGGTGGCCGGTGCGCAGCACCTCGCCCACCTCGGTCAGCGAGAACGTGCCGTCCGGGTGCGCGTCGAGGACACCGGCCGCCGCAGCGGCGTACAGGAAGCGGCTGAGGCCGTCCGCGTCGGCGCCGGCCCGCGCGGCCAGGTCGGCGGCGGTGCGCGGGGTGTCGAGATGGTCGGCGATGCCGAGTTCGGCGAGCGCCGAGACGGCGGCGGAGATCCAGCCGGCCGAGACGACCTCGATGAGGCGCAGCCGGGGCGGGAGAGCGGAACGGGAGTCGGACATCGTGGTTCCTGTTCGTTCGGGACACACCGCGCGGTGTGTCAGGAGGGGGAGTTAGCCGAGGCGGCCTGGGCGAGGAAACCGGCCGGGGTCAGCCGCTGGGCGAGATAGAGCTGCCGCACCGACAGCTCGGCCCCCAGCAGGTCCCGGACCTGGGCGGTGAGGCGCATCAGGAGCAGCGAGTCGCCGCCCAGGTCGAAGAAGTTGTCGTCGGGGGCGATGCCCTGGACACCGAGGGCGCGTTCCCACAGCGCGACGACCTCCCCGAGCGGCCCGTCGCTCTGCGGGACGCGACCGGCCGAGGTCCCTTCGGCGGGTACGGCACGGTCCGGGTCGGCGGCCGGCACCGGCCCGCCCGCCGGGGCCTCGCCGCGCGGCGGCGGGTCGATCCAGTGCCGGGCCCGCTCGAAGGGGTACCCGGGCAGCGGCACCGGCCGGGGACGGCGGGTACGGCGCCCGGTGAGCCGCCAGGCCCCGGCGGCGGCGTCGGCGCCGTGGCACCACAGCGCGCCCAGCGCCTCCAGCAGGAACACCTCGTCGCTCTGCTCCGCGTACGCGTGCCGCAGCGCCGGCACCACGGGCGCGTCCGGGCCCAGCACCTGCCGGGCCAGCTTGCCGAGGCCGCCGCCCGGACCCGCTTCCACCAGCAGGGGGGCCGGATCGGCCGCGCCGAGGGTCTCCAGCGCGTCGGCGAACCGCACGGTCTCGCGGCTGTGCCGGACCCAGTAGCCGGGGTCGGTGGCCTGCTCGGCGGTGATCCAGGTGCCCGTCACGTTGGAGACGTACGGCACGGACGGCGGCTTCAGCGACAGCCCCGCGACCAGCGCCCGGTACTCGTCGAGCACCGGGTCCAGCAGCGGGGTGTGCACCGCCGACGGGACGCGCAGCCGGTGGTGGTCGGCGCCCGCCTCGGCGAGCCGGCTCTCCAGCGCGACGATCGCCTCCGTGGTGCCGGACACCGTGCACGCCTCGCCCGAGTTGACGGCCGCGATCGCCGTGTCCGGGCCGAGCAGCGGGGCGAGGGCGTCCCGCGACAGCCGGACGCTGAGCGCGACACCGCCGACGGCACCGAACAGCCGCTCCCGCTCCGCGACCAGCGGCAGGACGTCCGCCAGGTCGAGGACCCCGGCGAGACAGGCCGCCGTGTACTCGCCGAGGCTGTGCCCGAGCAGCGCCACCGGCGGCAGGCCGTGGCTCTCCAGCAGCCGCGCCAGCGCGTACTCGGTGGCCACCAGCGCCGGGAACGCCGCAGGCCGCAGGCCCGTGGAGACCCCGTCGAGACGGGCGGTGTGCTCCCCGGGCGCGGCGGCGGCCCGCCGCTCGCCCGTGCCGTACAGCGCGGTCCGCAGGTCGTGGCCGAGCACGGGCCGCAGGATGCGGGCGCACTCGTCGACGACGTCCCGGAAGACCGGCTCCCGCGCGTACAGGCCGGCGCCCATGCCGTCGTAGTGGACACCCCCGCCCGGCAGCAGCAGCGCCACCGGCCGCTCCTGCGCCGGACGCGGCGCCGTACGCGGCGGGGTCCGCAGCTCCTCGGCGGCCCGCCCCGGCTCCCGTACGACGACGGCCCGGCGCAGCGGGTGCGCCGCGCGTCCGGCGGCGAGGGTGTGGGCGACGTCCTGCGGGTCGAGGTCCGGGTGCGCGTCGAGGTGGTCGGCGAGGCGGTGGGCCACCGCGTCGAGGGCGGCCGGGGTGCGCGCGGACAGCACCCACAGGGTCGCCGCGTCGGTGTCGGCATCGGCGTCTGCGCCGGTCGGTCGCGCCTCGGGTGCCGGGGCCTGTTCGAGGACGGCGTGCGCGTTCGTGCCGCCGATGCCGAAGGAGCTGACGGCGGCCCGCCGGATGCCCGGCACCCGCCAGGGCCCCGCCTCGGCGGCCGGCACGAAGGGCGCGCCGGACCAGTCGAAGAGCGGGCTCGGCGTGTCGTGGTGCAGGCTCGCCGGGACCACCCCGTGCTCCAGCGCGAGGACGGCCTTGATCAGCCCCGCGACACCGGCGGCGGCGTCCAGATGGCCGACGTTGGTCTTCACCGAGCCGACGAGGCACCCGCCGGGATGCCCGCCGGCCCGCTCGAACGCGTCGCGCAGCGCCGTCAGTTCGACGGGGTCGCCGACCGGGGTGCCGGTGCCGTGCGCCTCGACGTACCCGATGCTCCCGGCGTCCAGGCCGGCCTCCGCCAGCGCGGCCACGATCACCTCGGTCTGGCCCGCCGCGCTGGGCGCGCTGAAGCCGACCTTGCGGTCGCCGTCGTTGTTGACGGCGGTGCCCCGGATCACCGCCCGGATCGTGTCGCCGTCGGCCAGCGCGTCCGGGAGGCGCTTGAGGACGACGGCCCCGGCGCCGTCCCCCGCGCTCATCCCGGCGGCGCCCGCGTCGAACGCCCGCACCCGGCCGTCGGGCGAGTACGGCCCGTCCTGCACGTACCGGTAGCCCAGCCGGGCCTGCGGGTTGAGCGCCACGCCCCCGGCCAGCGCCAGGTCGCAGCGGTGGGCCAGCAGGTCCTGGCAGGCCAGGTGGACCGCGACGAGCGAGGTCGAGCAGGCGGTCTGCACGCTGACGCTGGGCCCGGTCAGCCCCAGCAGGTAGGAGACGCGGGTGGGCAGGGTGCCCGGCGAGTTCCCGGACAGCGCCGCCATCTGGTCCAGGGAGCCCGGCACGCCCGCGTACCAGGGCGCCAGGTTCTGCGCGTAGTAGCGGCTCACCCCCGCCCCCGCGTACACACCGACCGGGCCCGGGCACCGCGCGGGCACGTACCCGCTGTCCTCGAAGGCGTGGTGGGCGACCTCCAGGAACACCCGCTGCTGCGGGTCCAGGAGCGCGGCCTCGGTCGGCCCGTAGCCGAAGTACGCGGCGTCGAACCGGTCGGCGCCCTCGATCTCGCGCACCACCCGGACGTGGTACGGATCGTCGAGGAGCGCGGCGTCCCCGCCGGCGGCGAGGTAGTCCGCGTCGTCGAGGACGGTCAGACTGTCCCGGCCGGCCACCAGGTTCGCCCAGAACGCCTCCGCCGTCGGAGCCCCCGGGAACCGGGCGGCGAGACCGACGACCGCGACACTGAACTCGGGGTCGTGCTGCGGGTCGGACGCATACGGATCACTCATGTGCGCGGCGCTCCTCGCTGTGGGCCGGTACCGGTGGTGGTGGTCCTGCGGGCGGCGGCCCGGTCCCGCACCGCCCGCCGCCGCTCGACCCGCGCCCCCGCCTCGTCCGGGGCCGGGGCGCCGTCCGCCGAGGCGGCCCGCTCCCGGTCGTCGAGGAGCCGGGCCAGGTCCGCCACGGTCGGATGGGCGAACAGGTCGACGACGCTGACCCGGCGGCCGAGCTCGCGCTCCAGGGCGGCCTGGACGCGCAGGGTGAGCAGCGAATGGCCGCCCAGGTCGAAGAAGTTGTCGCGGGCGCCGACCTGCGGCACGCCCAGCACCTCGGCCCACACCCGGGCCACGGCACGCTCCAGACCGTCCCGGGGGTCGAGGTAGGGCGCGCTGACCGGGACCCGGGCCGGCAGCGCGGCCAGCGCCGCCCGGTCCACCTTGCCCGACGGCATCAGCGGCAGCTCCGGCAGCACCTGCACGGACTGCGGCACCGCGTACTCGGGGAGCCGCTCGGCGGCGAAGGCGCGCACCGCGTCCTCGGCGGGCGCCGCAGCGTCCGAGCGGGCCAGGCAGTACGCGGCCAGATGCCCCGTGCCCGGCGTGTCCTCCCGCAGCAGCACCACCGCCTGGCGCACCTCGGGATGGCGGGCGAGAACCGACTCGACCTCCTCCAGCTCGACCCGGTGGCCCCGGATCTTGATCTGCCGGTCGGCACGCCCCAGGAACTCGATCACGCCGTCGGGCCGCAGCCGTCCCAGGTCCCCGGTGGCGTACAGCCGGGCACCGGGCACGTCGCCGAACGGG
This sequence comes from Streptomyces niveiscabiei, assembly GCF_001419795.1. Classification (GTDB taxonomy): domain Bacteria; phylum Actinomycetota; class Actinomycetes; order Streptomycetales; family Streptomycetaceae; genus Streptomyces; species Streptomyces niveiscabiei. The sequence continues at coordinate 13,719 of NZ_LIRL01000207.1, read as the reverse complement.
TCCGGTACGAACCGGTCCGCGGTGCGCCGCAGGTCGCCGAGGTAGCCGTCGGCCACCTGGACGCCGCCGACGTGGATCTCCCCGGGCACCCCGGGCGGCACCGGACGCAGGCCCGGACCGAGCACGTACAGCCGGGTGTTGGGGTTCGGGCGGCCGATCGTGACCCCGGTGCGCCGGCTCTCCCCCCGGTAGACCTCGCAGCTGACGCCGATGGTCGCCTCGGCCGGTCCGTAGCCGTGGTACATCGTGCTGTGCGGCAGCCGCTCACGGAACCGGGCGAACAGCTCCGGGGTGAGGACCTCCCCGCCGCACCACACATGGCGCAGGCCCGGCGCGACGGCCGCGATGCCGGGGCGCTCCAGCATCGCGTCGAGCATGGTGGAGGTGACGTACACGAAGGCCACCCGCTCCTTCGCCGTCACCGCGATCAGGGCGTCCGGGTCCTTGTCGGCGCCGGGCGGCGCGAGCACCAGACGCGCCCCGCAGCTCAGCGGCAGGAAGATCTCGTTGACGGAGATGTCGAAGCCGAGCGGCGCCTTGTGCAGCACGCCGTCGCCGGGCGCGAGGCCGAGCAGCTCCGACTGCCAGGGCAGCCGGTTGCGGATGCCCGCGTGGGTGATCATGGCGCCCTTGGGGCGGCCCGTGGACCCCGAGGTGTAGATGACGTACGCGAGGCCGCCGGGCCGGTGCACGGACGCGAACCCGTCCTCGTCCGGCCCGGCTTCCCCGTCCGGCTCGTCCGGGTCGAACACCGGGACGTCGCCCCAGCGGTCCGCGTCCCGGGAGAGCACGGCGGCCGGGGACGCGTCGGCGACGACCTCCTCGACCCGGCGCGCCGGCCAGGCCGGCTCCAGCGGGACGAACGCCGCACCCGTCTTCAGGGCCGCCAGCATCCCCACCACCAGCCCCGCCGAACGCTCCAGATGCACCCCGACGAGCCGGCCGGGACCCGCGCCGGCGCCCGCCAGCCGCCGGGCCAGCCGACCGGCCGCCGCGTCCAGCCGCCGGTACGTCCACCGGTCGTCGCCGTCGACGAGGGCCTCGTCGTCCGGCGCGCTGCGCACCCGCGCCTCGAACAGGCCGTGCAAGGTGTCCGGGGTCAGCAGGCCGGGCCGGTCGGTGGCGTTCCAGTCCCGCACGATCTGCCGCCACTGCGCCTCGGAGAGCATCGGCAGGTCGGCCACCGGGGTGTCGGGCGCGTCCACGGCGCCGCCCAGCAGCCGCCCGAGGTGCTCCAGGAGCCGGGCCACCGTGGCCTCGGTGTACAGCTCGGTGCGGTAGGTGGCGCCGAGTTCGGTCCCCGCGCCGGTCGCGACGGCCTCGACGGCGAGGTCGAAGCGCGCCGTGCCGCCCGGCACCGCGACCTCCGTGACCGAGACACCGGGCAGGTCGAGGCCGTCGAGGGGGCCGGTGCGCGCGGAGAACATGGTGTCGGCCAGCGGACTGCGCCCCGCCCCCCGGTACGGCCGCACGGCCTCCACGACCCGGTCGAACGGCACGCCCTGGTGCGCGTAGGTGGCCAGGCACTCGGCGCGCACCCGGCCCAGCAGGTCCCGGAAGCTCGGGTTCCCGGACAGGTCGACGCGCAGCACCACGCTGTTGCCGAAGTTCCCGACCAGGTCGCGCACACCGGGGGCCTCCCGGTGCACGACCGGGGTGGCGACGCAGAGGTCGCTCTGTCCCGTGTACCGGTGCAGCAGCGTCAGATACCCGGCCAGCAGCGCCATGAAGGGGGTCACCGAGGCGGTGCGGGCGAGCGCCGTGAGCCGCTCGTGGACACCCGGCGCGAGCGGGTGCGCCACCCGGGCGCCGGCCTCGCCCGCCGTCGCGGGCCGGGGCAGGTCCGGCAGCGGCGCGGCCGGCGGCGGGGGTGGGGTGAGGCGCTCCCGCCAGTAGGCGAGGTCGGCCTCCGGCGCGGGACGCTCCCGGGCCGCGTGCTCGCCGTACTGGAGCGGCAGCGGCGCGGGCGGGATCGCCGGGGTACAGGTCGCGTTCCGGTAGCCGGCGCTCACGTCGCCGAACAGGGGGTCCCAGCTGAGGTCGTCGCAGGCGATGTGGTGCAGGACGACGAGCAGGAGGTGGCGGTCGGGCCCCGTGCGGTACAGGCGCAGCCGCAGCGGGGTCTGCGCCGCGAGGTCGAAGGGGAGGGCGGCGGCCTCGGCGGCCCAGCGCACCGCGTCAGCGAGGCCCGCGGCGTCCCCGGTGCCATGAGTGTCTGCGGCGGCCTCGGCGTTCTCTGCGTTCGCGACGTCCTCGATGTCGATGACCGGTTCGGCGGCCGGGAGCACGTGCTGGGACGGCAGGCCGTCGGGGCCCGTCCGGTAGACCGTGCGCAGGATCTCGTGCCGCTCGACGACCCCGGCGAACGCCGTCCGCAGGGCCTCGGCGGACAGCGGGCCGTCGAGGCGGGCGGCGACCGCCAGGTTGTAGGCGGCGCTGTCCGGGCGCGCGTGCTGGTGGAACCACATGCGGTACTGGGCGGCCGACAGCACGCCGGTCCGCTCCGCCGCACTCTCGGCGCTCTCGGCGGGCGCCGCGCTCTCCTGGGCGAGGAGCGCCCGCAGCAGCCGTCGGCGGGCCTCGTCGGGGTCCGCCGGGGCGGTGTCGTGGTACGGGTCGGGGGTCATGACCTGTCCTTCGGAGGTACGGGGACGGTGGTGTCCCGGCCGTCGGCCAGGGCCGCGTTCACCTGGTCGTCCGTCAGGGCCGCCACGTCCGTGAACAGCCGTGCCACCAGGTCGAGACGGCCCGGCGCGCTCTCCTCCGCGCGCAGGGCGGCGGCCATGCCGGTGACGGTGAGCGTGCCGAACAGGGCGCGGGCGGTGAGGCGTTCGCCCTCGAAGACGCCGCGCAGCCGGGTCAGCAGCCGGGCGCCCAGCAGCGAGTCGCCGCCGAGGGCGAAGAAGTCCTCGTCGGGACCGACGCGGTCGACCCCGAGGACCCGGGCCCACTCCTCGGCGAGCAGCCGCTCCAGCGGCGAGTCCGCCGTGTCGCGCCGCGCCGGTGCGGGGGCGCCGCCCGGCTCGGGGACGGACGCCGCGAGCAGCGGCCGGTCGACCTTGCCGTTCGGGGTGAGCGGGAAGTCGTCCACGAAGACGACCGCCGCCGGGACCAGGTGCCCGGGCAGCCGCGCGGCGAGGAAGCCCCGCAGGCCCTCGGCGTCCGCCACGGCACCGGCCCTGAGCCGTACGTGCGCGGCGAGCGCCCGCACCCCGTTGCGGCCGGGCATCGGAACCCCGGTCACGACCGCCCGGTCCACGTCCGGGTGCGCGGCGAGCGCCGCCTCCGTCTCACCCGGCTCGACGCGCTGCCCGCGCACCTTCACCTGGAGGTCGGCGCGGCCGGCGAACTCCAGGGTGCCGTCGGGCAGATAGCGGCCCAGGTCGCCGGTGCGGTAGAGGCGCTCGCCGGTCACCGGGTGGCGGACGAACACGGCCGCCGTGCGCTCGGGGTCCTGCCAGTAGCCGCGCGCGAGACCGGGCCCCGCGCAGTACATCTCGCCGGTCACCCCGTCCGGCCGCTCCCGGAGCCGCTCGTCGAGCAGGTGGTAGACGGTGTTCGCGATCGGCCTGCCGTACGGGATGCTCGTCCGGTCGAGGTCGGCTCCGGTCACCGGGTGCCAGATGTTCCACAGCGTGGTCTCGGTGGGGCCGCCGACGCTCACCAGTCGGGCGTGCGGGGCGAGTTCGGCCAGCGCGCGGGCCGTCTCCGGCGGTATCCAGTCCCCGCCGCTGAAGGCGAGCCGCAGCCCGGCCAGCGCCTCCCGCGCCGCCGGGTGGTCGAGGAGCATCTCCAGCATCGCGGGCACCGAGTTCCACAAGGTGACCCCGTGCTCGCGCATCAGCCGCGTCCAGTGGTCCGGGTCGCGCACCGCGTCCGCGTCCGGCAGGACGAGTGTGCCGCCCGCGCCGAGCACCCCGAGCAGGTCGAAGGCGGCCATGTCGTGGTGGAGCGCGGTCAGCCCGAGGACCACGTCCCGCTCGCCGACGCCGAACGTCTCCACGGTCTCGCGCAGCGCGTTGACCATGCCGCGGTGCTCGGTCATCACCCCCTTGGGCACCCCGGTCGACCCCGACGTGAACAGGACGTACAGCAGGTCGTCCGGCGTCTGGAGCAGCTCGTCGGGCGCGGGCGGCGCGGCCTCGGGCCACTCGGCGTCGACGGCGAGGGCCGTCACCCCCTCCGGCAGCTCCGGCACCTCGCCGCCGGCCCGGACCAGGATCGTGCGCACCCCGGTCCGCGCCAGCAACTCCCGTATCCGCGCGGGGGGTTGGGCCGGGTCGAGGGGCAGGTAGGCGGCGCCGCCGAGCAGTGTCCCGTACACGGCGACCGCCTGCTGCCACCCCTTGTCGATCAGGACGGCGACGACGTCGCCGCGCCCGGCGCCCCGCGCGGCGAGGGCGGCACCCAGCCGGCTGGACGCGTCGAGCAGTTCGCCGTACGTCAGCGTGGCCGAGGAGGTGACGACGGCCACCGCGCCGGGCTCGCGCCGTGCCCGCTCGACGAACGCGGCGTGCGCGGGCACCTCCGGCAGCGGACGGGCGCGCCCCCGTACGGCCAGGCGCCGGGCGCGCTGCGCGGGCGGCAGCACGTCGAGGTCGACCGCCGTCCAGGCCGTCTCGTCGTGCCGCAGCCGCTCCAGCAGCCCGCCGAACGCCTCGTACATGGCGGCCGGCATGCCCGGCGGGAACAGTTCCTCGACGACGTCCCAGTTGTGGACGAGCCGCCCCTGCCGTTCGTCGAGCTGGACGTCGAGACAGACCTGCGGGGTCTGCGAGACGCCGTACACCTGACGCCACGTCCGGTCCAGGGCGGTGCCCTCGGGGTCGGCCCAGGCGAGGGTGGAGGTGAGCACCACCGGCATCCGGGCGTGCTCCATCCCGCCGCGCACCCGGGCGAGTTCGCGCAGCATCCACGCGCCGCTCACCTCGGGGTGGCTGAGGTCCTCCCACAGCCGGTGCTGGATGCGCGCGGCCCGCTCGGTGAAGGTCGTGCCCGCTTCCCGCTGGTCGACCTCGACCAGGCTGAACGAGGCGAACTCGCCCACCAGCCGGTCGACCTGCTGGTGCAGCGGCAGCCGGTTCATCCGGGGCACGTTCACCGTGAAGTGGGCCTGCTCGCTCCACGCGGCGAGAATCTCCGCGAACACGGCGAGCAGCAGCGCGGACGGGGTCAGCCCGGCGCGCGCCGCCCGCTCCTTGAGCGCCGCCCAGTCCCCGGCCTCCAGCACCGCCTCGTGGCGCGTGAACCGGGGTACGGCGACGGAGGCGAGGTCGGCGACCATCGGCAGGCGCGGCGCGGGCGGCAGCGCGGCGACCCGCTCCCGCCAGTACGCCTGCGCCTTGCGGTACTCCTCGCCCTCCTCCACAGCCGCCGCCGCGAGGACGTACTCGCGGAAGCCCGTGGTGAGTTCGGGCAGCCGCGCGTCCGGGTCCTCGTAGAGCCGCGACAGCTCGCCGGAGAGCACATGCCAGCTGGCGAAGTCGCAGACGAGGCCGTCGAAGCCGATGAACACCCGCACCAGGTCCGGCCGCAGCCGCACGACCGTCACCCCGAACAGCGGCCAGCGGTCCGGCGGCCGTACCGCGTGGGAGAGCCGCTCGCGCAGGTCGGCCAGCGTCTGTTCCTGGCGCGCGGGGTCCGCGTCGCGCAGGTCGACGAGGTCGGGGACGAACGGCGGCAGGTCCGGCAGCACCCGCTGGGTGAGGGTCTGCGGGTCGATGACGGCGCGCAGCATGGCGTGCCGTTCGACCAGCAGCCGCCAGGCGGTCGCGAACCGGTCGGTGTCGAGGTCGCCCTCGAACTCGAAGTAGGCGTGCGTGGACACGTTGCCGAGTTCGAAGACGTTGCCCCGGCCCAGCAGGTAGGCGCGCTGGGTGTCGGTGAGGGGGAAGGGCTCGTGGCGGGGGTCGGCGGCGGTCATGCGGGGCCCTGCCCGGCCTGGGCGATGTGGTCGAGGCAGCCGTCCCGGGTGCCGGTGGTGCCGGTGGCCCGCCAGCCGGCCGGCAGGTCACGGCCCGTCTCCCACACCGAGTACCGGCCGGCCTCGTTGACGACGACGCTCCAGGAGCCGGGGGCCGGCGCCGGGGCGGCCCGGGTGACGGAGCGGCCCGCGTGGAAGGGGCAGCGCTCGTCGGGGGCCGAGGGCGTGTTGTCGTCGTCCAGGAAGTACTGGCGCCACTCCCGGTTGTCCTCGTCGCCGTAGGACCCCAGGTGCGGGGAGGGGGCGACCGCGTCGTACCGGCGCAGGCGGGCCCGGATCGTGCGGCGGGCGGCGGCGCCGCGCGGGGTGTCGGCCTCCAGGCCCTCGAAGACCCAGCGCGGCTGGAAGGTGATCATGAACTGGTCGGCGTGCCGGCTGCGCCGCCTGCTGTGCACCGGGGTGTTGCAGACCACGAAGATCGGCGTGCCGCCGAAGGCGAACTCCCACATCAGGTCGTCGGGGTCGGCGGGCAGCTCGGCGGGCCAGGGCTGGGTGTCCTTGGCCACCAGGTAGCGCAGGACCGACCAGAACCGCTCCCGGTAGACGTCCATGGAGGCCGGCTCGTCCTCGGGCCGGAACAGCACCACGAGGGAGGTCTCCCGGTCCAGCGAGCGGTACTCGTCGAGGTACCGGCGCAGCAGGTCAGGCAGGCTCGACCAGTCGTCGGGGCGGTCCGTGCCGTCGACGTAGCCGAGGCGCAGCGTCCCCTTCCGGGCGGCGGCCACGGCGAAGGTGCACGGGAACAGGTCGGTCCCCGACAGGACGGAGTCGAAGAACCGCTCGGCGCTCGCCGCTCCCCACTCCGGGGTCTCGCCGATCGTGACGGCCGCAGGGGAGGTTCTTCTCGGATTCCTTTTCGTATGTCCACTGTTTTCGGGCATGCTGATGCCTGGCTCCGCTCTGGTGAAAAAAGTTCCGGGAATCGGGCCTGGAGAAAAGGTCAGGTCACTCGGTCGTTCCGCTGACGAATTCCCGGAACATTTCCTCGGGGATGATCGGCTGGTGGTAGACGCAGGTGCCGGACAGGACCACGGACCCGTGCAGCCGGGAGGTCGGGATGAGGAGCTTGTCGCCCTCGGAGAGCGCGATCCGGTGCGTCACGTTGTTCCAGAAGTGCATCTGGCCGCTCTCGATCATGACCAGGCGGTGTTCGTCGTGGACGTGCGTGGTGGAGGTCTCCTCGTGGCTCTCCACGAACGTGTCGAGGTCGACCTCGATGCGCTCGCTGACCAGCTTGTGCTGGATGCGCTCGGCGGCGGTCTTGTAGTCCTCGATGCGGTCGGCCCACACCAGCTGCGCCGTGAGGTCGGCGTTCCACCGCTCGGCGAACCGGGCGGCGTCGGCGAACCCCCGGTGGAAGGCGGTGACCTGGTCCGCGCCGAACACCTCGGGCAGCGGCCCCAGGAGCCGGTCCACCAGAGCGTCCGTGCCCTGCGGGCCGACCGGCGCGACCGAGTCGAAGTAGGCGGCACGCAGGTTCAGCGCGCCGCGCAGGGTGTCGCGCGCGTGCGGTGCGCACGCCGCCTGGTCGATCAGGAAGTGCGCGACGGCGCCCAGGAGTTCGGGCAGCCGGTCACCGGCCAGGGACAGCCCCAGCAGGTGGTTGCCGCGCGCCAGCGAGGTGCCGAGCGAGAACTGCCAGTAGGCGGCGGGCGAACAGGTCAGTCCGGCGCCGCTGAACAGGCTGCGGTAGAGCTCGGCGGCCTCCACCCAGCCCCGCCGGATCTCCTGGAGCTCGGCGCGCAGCCCGGGGTGGGCGAGCGAGGTCTCGGCGAGCGCGCCCCGGCCGATGGCGGTGTACGCGGCAGGCAGGAACACGCCGGCCTGGATCAGCAGGAAGGTGGCCGCGCTGTTCGCGTCCTTGCGCCCGGCGGCGGTCGCGAACGCGCTGTACGGCTCGGCGGCCCGGCGCTCGGCGTACTCCCGGACCACGGCCTTCAGCGCGTCGGCGGTGGGCGCGGGCAACTCCTCGCGGCCCTCGTCGAGATGGCCGAGGAGGTGGTTCTCCAGGACCGGCCGCACCAGCGTGCCCAGCAGCCGGTTCGCGGCGGAGTGGAAGTGCGCGCCGTCCGCGGCGGCGGCCGGGTCGGCCTGCGGCGGCAGGACGGCCGTCTCCGCGTCGTAGACGTTGCGCAGCATGCGGTGGCCGAGGAGGCCGCTGAGCAGGAGCTGGCGCTCGTCCGGCAGCACGGGGGAGTAGTCCAGCCAGGCCAGGTCGTCCGGCCGGACCGGGCGGCGGAAGGGGTTGCGCGGGTTGGTGAGCTCCTCCGCCGTGGCCGCGCGGAAGGCGGTGTTCGCGGCGTACGCCTTGAGGAGGGCGTTGGGGTCGGCGGTCAGCTCGCCGACGAGGTCCGTGACGGTGCGGGGGGTGGGCTGTGTGGACACGGGATCTGGACCTTTCGCGACGTACGTGTGAAGGGGACGTGCGTGTGCGACTCAGGTGCGGAGACGGCGTCCTCGGGCAGGCGGACGCACCGGCACGCCGAGGGCGCGCGGGCGGAGCCGCCGGTGAGGGCGGTGGAGTGAGGAACGGCCGCGTGGGCACGGCCGGAGAAACCGCATGACGGACAGGACGCCGCTCTGCCGCACCTGCCGTGGCGGTGAGCGAAAAATGGAGCCTGAATACGTCGGCCGGGGCGGGGCCGGTGAATTGCGCAAGCTCAGCGGCGGAAAGAGAACGCCTGTGGTGATTGATCGGTCGAACAGGCGAGCGTCGGTAGCGTAGGCATACCTAATCCGGCGGCGCAAGCCTGGACCCGCTGATGTCCCAGGTTCTGAGAGGAAGGAGATATTCCGCTATTCCCGCGGGTTTTTCCCGGCCGCCGGGACCGTGGCCGCGATGCCGTCGAGAATGACCTCGATCTTCCGGTTCAGCCAGTCCTCGGGCCGGCCGCCGACCACCCGCTCGAAGGCGTCGGCCACCGGTCCCGGCACCGCGTCGCGCACGTCGTCCAGCATCACGCGCCGCAGCTGCGCGGTCTCCTCGGTGTTCGTGGCGGGCTGCCCCTCCTGCTGGCCCGCCAGGAAGAACAGCAGGACCTGCTCGTTGACCAGGTCCTGGGCCAGGACGGCGAACTCCGGGTCGAGACCGGTGTCGACCAGGACGGCGGCGGTCCGGGCGCCCTGGCGGGCGTACTCCACGAGGCCCCCGCGCAGCGCCGCCACGTGCAGGGCGAGACCCGGATGGGCCTCGAACATCCGGAACGTGGTCCTGGCCAGCGCCCGCAGATACGGCCGCCAGCTCGGACAGGGGGCCGGCCAGTCCATGGCGGCCACCACGTGGTCGGCGGCGGCGGCCAGCAGCGCGCCCTTGTGCGGGAAGTAGCGGTAGAGCGTGGAGTGCTTCACCCCCAGGTGCCGGGCCACCGCACTCATGCTGAGCTCCTCGAACCCCACGGCGACCGCCGCCGCGACGATGGCGTCGTGCCCGATCTGGGGCGGCCGGCCGATCTTGGGCACCCGCAGCCGGGCGCTGAGTTCCGCGTGCGGACGGTTCGGGTCGCTGGGAGTTGCCTCGTGCATACGGCCATTGTCGCCGAGGCCGCCCGCGCCGCGTGGACCGGGGCCGCGCGGAAGAGGGCGCGCGGCGGGAAACGAACGCCGCAATCACGTCATCGACGGACGGGGGCCGAGGTGCCGGTGAGGTGCGCCGTACGCCAGTGACGGTGGGGTTTCCGGCGTTCGCGCGGGGCGGGTGAGGGTCGGTCGAGCGGCGAGATCACGCCAGTTTGCGACAGGTGGTCATTAAAAAATTAGGGTACCCATGCTAGTTTTTTACCGAGGTGGCTCGAACTCGAAGGCGTGTCCGCACCTGCCGCGGCGCGTCCTGCCGAGACCCGTGTTCATCCGGATGTTCTGAGCGAGCGGAAACCGAGTGTGTCCGTACGGCCGGGGCGGCCTCGCGGGCCCGCATCCAAGGGGGAACTTCATGGAACGTGCCGGCTCCACCGGACCACCCGCACCATCCGCACCACCCGCCGCACCGGGACGCTGGCTGCGCTGCCTGCGCCCCGCCCGGGCCGACGCGGCCACCCGCCTGATCCTCCTGCCGCACGCCGGCGGCGCCTCCGGCTTCTTCCGGGACTGGCCCGCCGCGCTGCCACCCGACGTCGAACCGTGGGTCGTGCAGTACCCGGGCCGTGAACGCCGGGCCGCGGAACCCCCGCCCACCGCCCTGTCCGACCTGGCCGAAGGCGCCGCCGGGGAACTCCTCCCGCTGCTGGACCGGCCCACCGCGGTCTTCGGGCACAGCATGGGGGCGACCGTCGGCTACGAACTGCTCCGCCTGCTGGAGCGCTCCTCCCCGGACCGGTCCGAGCGGGTGGCGCACCTCTTCGTGTCGGCCCGCCAGGCCCCGCACCGCCCCCGCCGCGAACAGGTGCACCAACTCCCCGACGACGATTTCGCCGCCGTGGTGCGCGGCCACGGCGGCACCCACGACGAGGTGCTCGCCAACCCGGAGCTGCGCGAGCTGTTCCTGCCGCTCCTGCGGGGCGACTACCGCATGGCCGAGACCCACCGGCCCACCCCGGTCGCGCCCCCGCTGGACGTCGACATCACCGTGCTGACCGGCGACGACGACCCCTCCGTCGACCCCGCCGAGGCGGCCCGCTGGTCCGACGCGAGCCGCGCCCGCTTCACCCACCACCGCCTGCCCGGCGGCCACTTCTACCTCGTCCCGCGCCTCGCCGAGGTCGCCGGGGTGGTGGTCCGCGCGCTGCGGGACTCCGCGGCGCGGCGCTGCCCGGCGTGAGGGCAGGGCGGCGGACGCCCGGTCGGGAAGGTGGCACAGGCTCTGCGGGGCCGGCGCCCGGCCGGAAAGGTGACACCGGCTCCGAGGGGCCGGCGTCCGGCACCGGCCCCCCGCGCCCCGCCGCTACAGGGCCGCCGCCAGCTCCGCCACCCGGTACAGCTTGGCGGCCTGGGTCGCGGCGCTGATGAGGTTGGCGCCCGCCGCCACCGAGGCGAAGCCGCACTGCGGGGAGACGGAGACCCGCTCGCGGTCCACGTACCGGGACGCCTCGCCGACCCGGGCCAGCAGCCCCTCCAGCGGCTCCACCTCGTCCCGCTTGGTGGAGACGAGACCGAGGACGACCCGCTTGTCCTCGGGGAGCGCGGCCAGCGGCGAGAAGTCGCCGGACCGCTCGTCGTCGTACTCCAGGAGATACGTGTCGACGTGCGGCGTCCGGGCGAAGACGCGCTCGGCGAGCCACCCGTAGCCGCCCGAAGCGGCCCACATGCCACGGAAGTTGCCCTTGCACAGGTGCAGCGAGACCGAGACGCCGGGGACGGCCGCCAGCGAGTCGATCAGCGCGCACCCTTCCGACAGCGTGCGCTCCACCGAGATGCCCAGTTCCTCCCGCGCGCGCCGCTGCTCCTCGTCCACGAGGACCGCCATGTCCGGCGCGTCGATCTGCACGCGCGTACACCCCAGAGCGGCCAGCTCCTCGATCTGGGCACGCAGCAGCGCGGTCCAGTCGGCGAACAGGTCGAACGGGTCGGGGTACACCCCCGCCGTGCGCTCGGCCGACCAGAAGCCGTACAGCATCAGCGGGCTCGGTACGGTGATCTTGACCGGGCGGTCGGTCCGGCCGCGCAGGTAGACGTACTCCTCGACCCCGATGTTGCGGCCCGGGGTGATCCGTTCGACCACGGCGATCGGGTTGTCGACCTCGTAGGTGCCGCCCGACTCGGAGTCGGCGGCGATCGGGGCCTCGTGGTCGAGGGCGCCGGGCACCGTGGCCAGCAGGTGGTCCATGAACGAGGTGCGCCGCATCTCCCCGTCGTTGACGACGTCGAGCCCGGCCGCCTCCTGGAGCCGCAGCGCCTCCAGGGCGGCCCGGTCCTCGACGGCCTTGAGGTCCGCCGCCGTCGACCGGCCGGCCCGGAAGTCGGCGCGGGCGGCGGTGAGATAGGCCGGGCGCAGGAGTGATCCGATGGCCTGGCCTCTGACTGCGGGTGTGTCGCTCATGTCTGTCCCCCTCGGAACGAACGCGTGCCGGTGGCCGCGCTCGCGGCTCTGCCCGTACCGGCACACGAGTCAAAGTAAGTCGCACCTTACTCATTAGTGTCAACCTGTCATTAAGGATCGGGCAAAGCTGGGAAGGTAACCCTTGCCTATTAATGACAGGGTGTTGCAAACTGGTGGTGCCGACCCGGTTCCTCCCCCGTATCCGGGTCGGCACTTCCCTGTTCACGGCCTTGAGGTGCCTGCCATGCCCGAGACGTCCCCCCGTTCCCCCGGCCTGCTGCTGACCGCGCTGTGCGCGGCCGGCATGCTCGCCGCGACCATGCAGACCGCCGTCGTCCCGATCCTCGGGAACATCGGCGACCAGACCGGCGCGAGCCCGGGCGCCCTCAGCTGGATCGTCACGGCCAACCTGCTGTCCTCGGCGGTGACCACCCCGCTCTTCGGCCGCCTCGGCGACCTGCGCGGCAAGCGCGGCGCGATGATGCTGTGCCTGCTGCTGATGCTCGCGGGCAGCGTCCTCGCCGCGATCACGACCTCCCTGCCGCTGCTCGTCCTCGCCCGGGTCCTCCAGGGCGCGGTCACCGGCGTCTTCCCGCTCGCCCTGAGCGTCGCCCGGGACACCGTGCCCCGGGAGCGGCTGACCGGGGCGATGGCCCTGATCAGCGCCACCCTCTCGATAGGCGGCAGTATCGGCCTCGTCGCCGCGGGGCTGCTCGCCTCCGACGGCGCCGACTACCGCAACGTGTTCTGGCTGGCCTCGGCGGTCGGCGTCCTCGCGCTCGGCGCCGTGGCCGCCTGGGTGCCGGCCGACACCCGGCGGTCCGAAGGCGGCCTCGACTGGGCCGGCGCGCTGCTGCTCGGCGGCGCCCTCGTCCTCGTCCTGCTGCCGCTGTCCCAGGGCGGCGCCTGGGGCTGGAGCTCCCCGGTCACGCTCACGCTCTTCGCCGCCGCGCCGGTCGCCCTCGCCTGCTGGGTCCTGCTGGAGCGCCGGGTCGACGCCCCGCTCGTGGACGTCCGGATGCTCACCCGGCGCACCTTCCTGCTGACCAACGTCACCGCGGTCCTCATGGGCTTCGCGATGTTCGGCCTCTACCTCGGCGTCTCCGACTTCGTCCAGATGCCCAGCGCCGAGGCGGGGTACGGGTTCACCGCCTCCGTGCTGTCGGCGGCCACCGTGTACCTGCTGCCCGCCGCGCTGGTCAGCCTCGTCGCGGCTCCCGTCGGCGGCATCCTGGTCAAGCGGTACTCCGGGCGCGCGGTGCTCGCCGTCTCGGGCCTCGCGGGACTCGCCGGCTTCGGCTCGCTCACGCTGTGGCACGGCTCGACGGGCGCCGTGATCGCCGGCGCGCTGGTGGCGGGCGGCTCCCTGAGCCTCGCCTACGCCGCGATGCCGGCGCTGGTCGTGCAGTCCGTGCCGGCGGCCAGGACCGGCATTGCCAACAGCATCAACTCCATCGGCCGCTCCGTCGGCGCGTCCGCCGCCGGCGCGGTGGTCGCGGCGCTCCTGGTGGCCACCACCCGGCGCACCACGGGACTGCCCGCCGAGTCCGGCTTCACCTGGGTCTTCGCCCTCTCCGCGACAGCCGGCGCACTCACGGCGTGCGCCGCCCTCCTGATCCCCCGGACCCCGCCGACGGTCCTGTCCGGCGCGGCACCGACAGGGACGGCCGCCGAGACGGCTGCTGATGTGACGGCTGCCCGCAGGGCGGGGTGAACGCAGGGCGGGGCCGGGCCGGTTGGGGCGCGCGTGAGGTGGGGGTCGATC
>NZ_LIRL01000206.1 GCF_001419795.1 Streptomyces niveiscabiei | reverse complement strand
ACCCCGGACTCCACCGGGCCCACCCCGGAGCCCTCCGCCTCGCAGTCCACCGGGGGCGAAGGAACCGTCCCCGCCGCCTACTTGGGCACCTGGAAGGCGACGATCGGCACCACGAGCACCCGCGAACTCACCATCGCCCAGGGCGAACCGGGCACCGCGGCGCTCACCCTCGTCGCCCAAGGCCCCGGCTACCACTGCGAGTTCACGGCGACGCTGACCCGCGGCCCGGCCGGCGGCGTCGGCCCGCTGGCGTACGGCCCCTCCCGGGTCACCACCGGCCGCCCCCTCTCCTCCTGCACGCCGGGCGCGGCCACCGAGGTCGCGCTCCTGCCCGGCGGCACCCTGGAACGGGTCAACATCTCCACCGGGGAGAAGCTGACTTACACCAAGGGGTGAACGTCCGGCGAACATAAGGGATTTGGCCCGGTTTGTCCGGGCGCACGCCCCCCGCGCGCCCGTACCGTGACGCCACGGTCCAGGGGTCGGCAGTGGCGGGGGAGCCCGGTGGAGTGGCTGAACGCGGAGAACGGGGTGGCCGTGGGCACGGCGATGCTCGGCATCGTCGCCTCCGGGGTGATGGTCTGGTACGAGCGCCGGGTGCCGCGCCGCAGACGGGTCGGCTACCGCGTACAGATGGACAACCCCATTGGTGACGACGCCCGTTCGGGCCGCGCCAACCGGCGGCTCGGTCTCTTCGAGGAGACCCCGGGGATGACGGACGCGACGCTCGTCCTGCTGCGGATCGAGAACGACGGCTCGCAGGGCATCGACCGCGACGACTACACCTCGCCCGAAGTCCACGGCCTCACCGCGGTGTTCACCGACCGCACCGTCAAGGGCGTCACGGTCACCCAGCCGACCGACACCGACCACCTGATGGACCACTTCACCGAGGCGCGGGGCTTCGGGTACGACGGCCACACGCTGCGCATCCCGCGCGTCCCCCTCAACCGGGGCGACCACTACAAGCTCCTCGTCCTGCTCTCCGGCGGCGACGTCGGCAGCCCCATACGCCTGTACGGCGGCATACGTGAGGGGGAGGTCCACCCCAACCGCAGTGCTACCCCGGACGACGTACCCCCGCTGTTCAGCCGGGCGGCGCGGGCGATCTCGGTGATGCTGACGGTCTGCGTGGTGACGCTGGCCGCGATGGTCGTGGTCCGCGACGACACCCCGCCGCCCGTCGAGTGCGCGGAAGGGAAGCTGACGGTCAGCGGCTCGACCGCCTTCGCGCCGGTCGTCCGGGACGTCGCCGAGCGCTTCCAGCACGACTGCGAGGGCGCGACGATCGAGGTCGACGCGCACGGCTCGACCGCCGGGCTGCGCGACCTGATGTCGGCGGGCGGCCGACAGGGCTTCCCGTCGCTGATCGCCCTCTCCGACGGCCCCCGGCTCGCGGGCATGGACGCCCTCGGCGAGGAACGGGCGGCGCTCTCGGTCTTCGCGCTCGTCGTGAACGACGACGTGCCGCTCACGAACCTCTCCACCGACTCCGTACGGCGGATCTACCGCGGCGAGATCACCAACTGGCGCCAGGTCGGCGGCCCCGACCTGCCGGTGCGGATGGTCAGCCGGGACGCCAACTCCGGTACCCGGCAGGTCTTCCAGCGCCGCGTGCTGAACCGCAGCGAGACGGAGAACACCTCCTCCGACTGCGTGAAGCGGGACTACGCGCCGCGCACGGGCCCCGTCCGCTGCGAACTCGACTCCACCGCCCAGGTGTTGGCGCAGATCCGGAGGACCTCCGGCGCGATCGGCTACAGCGAACTGAACGTCGCCGAACGCACGAAGGGCCTGCACCCGCTCAGGCTCGACGGCGACGCGCCCGACCTCAAGGCCATCGAACAGGGCACCAGCGCCTACCCGTACCGCGAGATCGAGTACGCCTACACGTACGGCAACCCGCCCGCCGGCTCCCTCGCCGCGAACTTCCTGACCTACCTCGTCCGGGGCGCCGGCCAGACGACGATCCGCTCCCACGGCCACCTGCCCTGCTGGAGCCCGCAGGGCCTGCAACTCTGCGCGGAGACCGGCCTGGCCGCCAACTCGCCCTGAACCAGGCCCTCTTGCCGCCCGTCGGCGGTGTCCAGGAGCATCGGCAGGACACCGCCCCAGGAGGAGCCATGCCCCCCACCCCCACCAGGCGCACCGTCCTCACCGCGACAGCGGCCACCGCCGCGACCCTCGGCGCGACGGCCGCGGAGGCCACCGCCGCCGAAGCGACCGCCACCGGCCGGCCCGCGACCACCCAGCCCCCGAGCCGTGAACTCAGGTCTCTGCTCAAGGAGTTGGACCCGAACCGCATCGAGGCGACGATCCGCGCCCTCGTCTCCTTCGGCACCCGCCACACCCTGTCGACGCAGGACGACCCGGCCCGCGGTATCGGCGCCGCCCGCGACTGGATCCAGGACCGACTCCGGTCGTACGCCGCCGAGTCGGGCGGCCGGATGACGGTCGAGCTCCAGTCGTACGTCCAGGAACCGGCGGCCAGGATCCCCGTCCCCACGCGGATCACCAACGTCCTTGCCACGCTGCGGGGTTCGGTCACCCCCGAGCGGGTGCACGTCGTCTCCGGGCACTACGACTCGCGTGTCAGCGACGTCATGGACGCCGTGTCCGACGCGCCGGGCGCGGACGACGACGCGTCCGGCGTGGCCGTCGTGCTGGAGCTGGCGCGGGTGTTCGCGCGGCGCCGCCCGGCGGCCACGATCGTGTTCGCGGCGGTCGCCGGGGAGGAACAGGGACTGTATGGATCGGGTTACCTGGCACGGCAGTTGAAGGGCGCCGGGGCGGACGTACGGGCGATGTTCACCAACGACATCGTGGGCAGCTCCACCGCCGACGACGGGAGCCGCGACCTGTACACGATCCGGCTCTTCGCGGAGGGCGTGCCCACCTCCGAGACGCCCGCACAGGCCGCCGTGCGGCGCTCGGTGGGCGGCGAGAACGACTCCGACACCCGCCAACTCGCCCGGTTCGTCAGGGACGTTGCCGACAACGACGCCACCGGCATGCGCGTCCGGGTGATCTACCGCCGGGACCGCTATCTGCGCGGCGGCGACCACATCCCGTTCCTGGAGAACGGCTACCCCGCGCTCCGGTTCACCGAGCCCGCCGAGGACTTCGCCCACCAGCACCAGGACGTCCGCGTCGAGAACGGCCGGCAGTTCGGGGACCTGCCGGAGTTCTGCGACTTCGCCTACACCGCCCGCGTCGCGCGCGTGAACGCCGCCGCGCTGTGGACGCTCGCCCAGGCGCCGGGCGCGCCGCGCGGGACGCGGATCGTGACCTCGGCGCTCACCAACTCGACGCGCCTGGTGTGGAGTCGGGGCACCGAACCCGACCTCGCCGGCTACGAGGTCGTCTGGCGCGAGACGACGGCGCCCGAGTGGACGCACGTCGTCCAGGCCGGGGACGTGACGTCGTACGAGGTGGACCTGTCGAAGGACAACGTGTTCTTCGGGGTGCGGGCCGTGAACCGGGCGGGGCTGCGCGGGCCGGTGGCGTTCCCTTCTCCCCAGTCGTAGCAGGGGAGTTGATCAACTGTCCTTCGTCAGGCGGGCGTTGAGGGCCGCGAGCCGGTCCGGGGTGTCGTCCAGGAAGAGGAGGAGACGCGGGGCGGCGCTGTCGTCGCCCGCCGCCTCGGCCAACACGTCGAGCAGGACGGCGAGTTCGAGCTGCGGCGCGTCGGCGAGCAGGGCGCCCGCGTCCCGTACGACGACCGCCGTCGGCGCGATGTCGCGCAGGCAGTCGGTGAACGCGTCCCAGTTGCGGCCGAAGTGGCCGGGGAAGCCGAGTGCGGCGCTCCACTCCGTGAACAGGTCCTGGCGGGTACGGCTGCGCGCGCCGCTCACCTCCTTCGCGGCGGCCGGCGCCTCGGCCAGGGGGCGGATCCAGTCGGTCGTGCGGGTCAACGGACGTACCTGCCTTTCGAGTTGAAGGGGGGCGCGGCCGGCGCCGCGCCCCCGGTGCGGCTGTCAGTACTTACCCAGCCAGGCGAACGTCTGGTAGTGGTCCCAGGTCGCGAACACGTTCCCGGTCAGCGGGTTGCGGATGATGCGGCGCAGCCCGCGGTCCTGTCCGCGCGTCGAGGTGTGCTCGTCGATGTCGTACTCGACGTAAGGAGCCGTACGCCCGTTGCCCGTCGAGAAGGCGCGGGACGACGGTTCGTGGCGGGCCTGTTGCTCGAACGAGGCGAGGTCGCCGCCGCGGTCGTTGTAGCGACCGCCGTAGTAGATGTACCGGGTGGCCCGCGCGGCGGTGTCCCAGAAGTCGAACCAGCGCCCGCCGTCCGCCTGCCCCGGCCAGCCATGGCCGTTGGCTGCGTCCAACTGCCCGATGCCCCACGAGAAATGGGGGTCGACCCGGTGGTTCGCCCAGAAGTCGGCGGCCTGTTCGGCTTCGTCCCACTGCTGGTTGGTGATGACCGGGGCACCGCCGGGCGGGTTGTTGCACCACTGGCGGCAGGCGCCGGGCGGCGGCTGCGCGATCGCCGTACCGGCCGTGCCGCCGACGAGGGCGAGCAGGACGCCCGCGACGGTCAGGGCCCGGCGGCCACGCAGCCGGGGCTTCTTGCGGCGTTCCGCGTCAGGCGCGCACACCGGGGCAGGGGAAGTCGACACTTCGTGCTCCTCGATTCGTTCCGGGTTCCCGAGGCCGACGGCCCCGGTGCGGCACAAGGAACCAGCCCGGCGTGACAGCGGTCCGGCGGCCGGATCACAGCCGGGGGTCGGAAAAGGCGGCCGGCTGTTACCGGAATGTGGGAGCGTTTCCACGTTTTGCCTGATCCTTAAGGCAAGGACATGGTCCGTTTACCCGGATCGGGTGAAAGTGGTGCTCTTCCTGTAAAGGTGGTCCAGACCACCGTAGGTACGGAGAGGAGCACGGCATGCGGTATGTCATACCCGCGCTGTCGGCGCTGCTCGTCCTCGGACTCACGGGGTGCGGCACCGTCTCCGGCGGCGCCCGGGCCGAGGGCCCGGCACCGACCGCGATCCCCTGGACCGGCCCGGCCTACGTCGACGACGCGCGCTCGGTCCCCCGGCAGAGCCCCGACGTCGTGGACCTCACCGACACCACCACCCTGTACGGCCTGAAGTGGCGCGGCTGGGGCACGCCCCGCGCCGTCGCGACCGGCCTCGTCGTCGACTTCGCCTGCGTCTCCGGCTGCCCCCACGGGGATCCCCCCTCCTTCCCGGCCGGCCTCGTCCTCAC
>NZ_LIRL01000205.1 GCF_001419795.1 Streptomyces niveiscabiei | reverse complement strand
GCGCCTCCGTCTGCTCCGCGCTCAGCGCCACTGTGACGAACCGCTGTGCGGCAACCGTGTTGTCGCCGCCCGGGTGGTCCACGGGCAGCTCGACGTGCGCGGCCTCCGTGACCGAACGCCAGTACTCCGCCTGGCCGTTGAAGTCATGGCGGCCGAGGCGGTCCGCCCACTGACGGATCGAGGTCGTCTTGGGGCCGAGGTCGACAGCCGCACCGGACACGGCCTGCTCGTAGGCACGCTGGAGGTCTTCCAGGAGGATGCGGAGCGAGACGCCGTCCATCACCAGGTGGTGCGCGGTGACGAAGAGCCAGGCAGGGTGGGCAGGGCCGCGTCGGCCGAGGAGTACGCGGAGCAGGGGGCCTCGGTCGAGGTTCAGGCCGGACTGCGCTGCGATGGCCAGCTCGCACCAACGGGCTTCCGCATCCGGGGAGTTCGGCAGGTCGTGGATCTCCAGTACGTCCTGTGCGTCTGCGGCGGCGCGCACTTCGGAGGTCCAGTGGGAGCCGTGGCGGGTGAACACCGTGCGGAGGGCGTCGTGGTGGTTCAGCAGGGCGGCGACGGCGGTGCGTAGCGCGTCCGCGTCGGTGTCGGGGGCGGTCTCGAACGCCAGTGACATGTTGAAGTGGTGCGGTGCCACGGGATGCGTCGCGAAGAACCACTCCCGGACAGGGGTCGGGGCCACCGGGCCCGAAACCACGCCCTGTTCCGCACACGTCCCGTCGACAGGGGCCACGCCTGTCGCCAGACCGGCGACCGTAGGACGCGTGAACACATCGCGGGAGGACAGGCCCAGACCCGCGCGACGCGCCCGCGCCACCACCTGGAGACTGAGGATGGAGTCGCCGCCGAGGTCGAAGAAGTTGTCGTGCACACCGACACGTTCGACACCGAGGACGTCCCGCCAGACAGCCGCGAGAGTCTTCTCGACGGGAGTGCGGGGGGCCGCGTACTCCTGGTCGGTGGACAGGTCGGGGGCGGGGAGGGCTTTGCGGTCCAGCTTGCCGTTCGCGTTGAGGGGGAGGGCTTCGAGGGGGACGAAGGCTGCCGGGATCATGTACTCCGGGAGGGTCGCGGCCAAGTGGGCACGGACCTCGTCCACCGGCGCGTCCGCAACCAAGTACGCCACGAGGCGCTTGATGCCCGGCTGGTCCTCACGGGCCAGCACCGCCGCCTGGGCAACGCCCTCGCAGCGGGTCAGCGCGGCCTCGATCTCACCGAGTTCGATCCGGTGGCCGCGCACCTTGACCTGGTCATCGCCACGGCCCGCGTACTCCAACGCCCCGTCGGGGCGCCAGCGGACCACGTCACCCGACCGGTAGAGGCGCCGGCCCGCCACAAACGGATCCGCCACGAACCGCTCCGACGTCAATCCAGCCCGGCCGTGGTAGCCACGGGCGACGCCCTGGCCGCCGATGTACAGCTCACCCCACACACCGGTCGGAACAGGGCGCAACCGGGAGTCCAGGACCTGGAGCTGCTTGCCGGCCACCGGGCCACCGATCGGCACCACCGCACCAAGTGGCTGATCCACTCGGCCACCGAACCACCCGGCCGCATACACCGTCGCCTCGGTCGGCCCGTAGATGTTCGCGATCCGGGCCTCCGGAAGCACCTCCCCGATACGTTCGGCAAGACTCACCGGAAACGCCTCACCCGCCAGCACCACATGCCCGGCAGACACCCCCACACCCTCACCAAGCACCGCCGCAAGAGCCGACGGCACCGCCGACACCAGACTCCCCGACCACCCATCACGCTCAGCCAGCTCCAGCACATCCCGCGCCACATCCACCGTCCCACCCGCAGCCAACGTCCCGAACAACTCGAACACCGACACATCGAAATTGAGCGACGTCGAGAAGAACGTCCGCGAGAACATCCCCTCACCCAGCGACACCGCCCAGTC
>NZ_LIRL01000204.1 GCF_001419795.1 Streptomyces niveiscabiei | reverse complement strand
TACTGGGACCGCACCCTCCCCTCCGAATCCCCGCAGGTCAGCCGCGCCGAGCACCTCGCCGCCCGGCTCCTGCGCGACCCCGGCCCCACCACCCTCACCACGACCGACGACCTCCCCGCCCTCGTACGCCGGGTAGCCCAGGAGTCGTACGACGAGGGGTACGAGCGCGGCGTCCACGACCACGACGCGACCGCGATCCTGCGCGCGGTACTACCCGTGTACGACCACGTGGGTACGCTCCGCCACGAGCCCGCCGTCCGCGCCGCCGCCCACCTCGCCTGGACCCACGGCCTCGGCGCCGACGCCCGCCGGACCTGGACCCGACGAGCCCTCTCCCTCGCCCGCGTCAGCCAGATGTTCGGCACGGCCCCCGGACTCCCCGACCTGCTCGACGAGCTGGCCACCGCCCTCGGGGGATCACGCCCCGCCGCCGACTACCTCTTCGAGGAACTGACCTCCGGTCCCGAGGGCTTCGTCCTGAGCGAGCCCGCCCGGACCCTCCTCGACAAGTTCCGCTCCGGCGTGGGGAGTTCCGCCCACGACGACTTCGCGGCCCTGCCCGTGCTGTCCGAGCGCCGACAGCTCGTGGGGTCCTGGCTGTCGGCGTACGCCTCCTCAAGTGGCCTGGAACTCACGGAAGGTGAGCTGGCCGAGGCCGTAGCGGCCGAACTGTGCCCGGAGTTGACGCGGTACTCCACCGACGCCTCACCCGCCGTGACGGTCGAGGGCCTCCTCGCAGCCCATCCACGCGTCGTCGACGGCAAGTTGACACTCCGCCTCGACGAATTCCTTGCCAGAACCGCTGAGTTCGAGCGGCACGACGTACCCGCCTGCCGTGCCTACCAGCAGCGGCGCGGCGAACTCCTGGCGGCCGAGCGCTCCCGCCTGCGCCTGTCCGAGCACCGGGCCCGCCCCATGACGACCTTCGTCCGCAACCGCCTGATCGACGAGGTGTATCTGCCGCTGATCGGCGACAGCTTCGCACGACAACTCGGCACCGCCGGAGAAACGAAACGCACCGACACCGGCGGACTTCTCCTCCTCATCTCCCCACCGGGATACGGAAAAACGACCCTCATGGAATACGTGGCGGACCGGCTCGGCCTGATGCTGGTAAAAATCAGCGGACCGGCACTGGGCCACCACGTCACTTCGCTGGACCCCGCAGAGGCCCCCGACGCAACGGCCCGACAGGAAGTGGAAAAAGTCAACTTCGCCCTGGCCGCAGGAAACAACACACTCCTGTACCTGGACGACATCCAACACATCTCACCCGAGTTCCTCCAGAAATTCATCCCCCTCTGCGACGCGACCCGCCGCATGGACGGAGTATGGAACGGAGAACCCCGCACCTTCGACCTCCGGGGCAAACGCTTCGCCGTCTGCATGGCCGGTAACCCCTTCACGGAGTCCGGCACGGAATTCCGCGTACCCGACATGCTGGCGAACCGGGCCGACGTATGGAACCTCGGCGACGTCCTCACCGGAAAAGAAGCCGCATTCGCCGAAAGCTTCCTCGAAAACGCCCTCACCTCGAACCCCGTCCTGGCCCCCCTCTCCGGCCGCGACCGCGCCGACCTCACCCTCTTCACCCGCCTCGCCCAGAACGACCCCTCAGCGACCCCGGACCGACTGCGCCACCCCTACACCATCGCCGAGATCGACGAGATCGTCTCCGTGATCCGCCACGTCCTGCGAGCCCGGGAAACAGTCCTGGCCGTCAATACCGCGTACATCGAATCCGCCGCCCAATCCACCACAACCCGAACCGAACCTCCGTTCCGCCTCCAAGGTTCCTACCGGACCATGAACCGTATCACCCAACGCATGCGGCCCGCCATGAACGACAGCGAACTCGACGCCACGATAGACGACCACTTCCTGGCCGAGGCCCAGACATTGACCACCGGGGCCGAGGCGAATCTTCTGAAACTCGCCGAGTTGAGGGGAATGCTATCCGGGGATCTCGCGGAGCGATGGGAAGCGGTGAAGGCGGCTTACGTTCCGCCAGGTGGAACCGATCCGATGGGTCAAGCTATTGCCGCCCTGGGGCTGTTGGCGGAGCGTATTACGGCGGTCGAGGAGGCTATCGATCGAGCGGCAAAGGCGAAGCGAATTCCGTGAGGCCTCGGCCCAGACAAATGCGTACGGGGCCGCAGGGATGTCGGTGTCGTCGCGACGCCGCCAGGTCGCTCGGACCCCGGCGGCGCCGCCCGGTTGGGAGGAGCCTTCGAGGGTGGGGCGACGCTTCATGCGGCTTCGCGCTCCTCTGACGTGTCTGCCTCGGGGTGTTCCTGCGGCAGGAGCTGCTGGACCATGGCGAGGTCGGCGTCGAGGAGAGTTCGAGCTTGAGGACCGCGACGCTGGAGAAGGCCGCGAGCGACATGAGCCGCAGCCACATCCGCCACTACGTCGACAACCGCGCCGACCTTGTCGGACTGTTCCGGGCCCGAAGGCCGCAAGGGATCTGGGGCTGAGCGCGCCCGAGACCGCCTCGCAGGTGCTGCTGTTGTCGTACGGGTACGCGACGTTGTTCGCGCTCGGCCTGCCGTCGTCCCGCCTTCCGGCCGCACGTGACCGCACACGACGCCTGCTGACCCTCCCCGCGAGCACCGAGGGCCCAGCGACCTAACCGCTCCCGGGCGCGGTCATGCCGGGCTGAGGCCGGTGGTTCAGGGGTGCCCGTCCGCCGGGCGCAGCATCCCCATGGGTGCCACGCCGGCGGTCTCGATGGGAGCGGTGGGGCGGAAGCCGAATCGTTCGTAGAGCCGCTGGTTGGCCTGCGCGGTCGCTTCGAGGTAGGAGGGGAGCTGTTGCGCGTCGATGGCGGCCAGCCGGTACGCCAACAGGGCGGAGCCCACCCCGAGTCCGCGCGCGGTGTCGCTGACGGCGATGTCCGCGAGGTACCAGTGCGGTCCCTTCGGACGCGCCTTCTTGTAGGCCCTGAGCTGCGCGAGGACGGAGGGTACGTGGCCGAGTCCGACGGCGCGGATCTGGCGCGGGAGTTCCCGCAGGTCGGCCCACAGGCTGCTGCGGCGGTCCGGCCCCTCCCAGGCAGCGACCCCGATGATCTCCCCTCCCGGTTGCGCGCGAGCGACGTCGATGACGCCGTTCAGGAGAGGCCCGGTGCGCAGCACGGTGGCGCAAAGCGCCGTCAGCCGGGCGATGCGGTCTCCCTCGCCGGGCAGGACCGCGTACAGGACGGGGTCCTGGCGCAGGGCCTCGGCGATGACACGGGCGCAGACGGTGACTTCGGCGGCCGAGGCCAGTCCGATGTGGAGTGTCATGGGGGCTGCTCCTCTGCTCTGGGGCCGGGTCGAGTCGGCCCGTCAGCCGGCCGCCGGTCGGCGGGGGTGGTGGGTGCGATGCGGCGAGGGCGGGCCGCCGTATGCGCGAGGCCGGTCTTCCGGCTCCTGGAGGGACGCAGTCCGGCCGACCGTTGTGCGCGGAGGCCGGACGGGGATGGTTGTCGCCGAGGCGCTGCGGGGGCGGAGGGCGTTGCCGTGGCCGGCTGCGGTGCAGCGCCGCGGACAACCTCGGGAAGCCGTGCTCCTTCGACGTCGACGTCGGGGCTGATGCGATCGAGTGCCAGGCACGGCGGCGAAGGAGAGCCATGGCGTCCGGGACCGGGGACATCCGCACGATGAACGTGTCGATGAGGACGCCGATGGCCAGAGCAAGGACGACGAAGACGATTCCGGCCACCTCGCCCCCCTCGAGTACGGAACCCCTGACGCAGCCGTCGAACGCGACGGTCAGCCCGGCATCGCGCGCCGAGGCCATTGCGTCCTTGGACGCGTCCGAGACATCCCCTGCCGACCGGCGGACCCGGACGTAGGCGACGGCGGCCTGCCCGTCGTCGGCGGTGATCTTGCCGTCGACAGGAGCGGCCATGACGATACGGGCGATGCCTGCCGCGTTGGCCGACATCTTCCTGCGCAGCAGGCCCTGTGCCTGCTGCGACTTGATGCCACAGGCAGCAGCCAGACGCCGATGCCCCGGCCCCCTCGACCTCGACAGCTGCATCCCCAACAGCCCCACATGACCTGTACATGCCCTGTGTGCTGGAGGGCGTATCAGCCTGCGGTGATCCGGAATCGCGTGCTGAAGGGCCTCGCAGCGGTTGGCGGACCGGACACGGCCTGCGACCTCCGCGCGCAGCGCGGGTCCGGCGATCCCCTGGGGACACGCCTGCTACACCGTGAAAGCGGAGCCGGTGTGCCCCCTCCGCGTGACCCGCTCCGCCCCCGTCACAGGCCGCCCGTCTCCGACGCCCACCTGCCCGCCTCGTGGACCTCCGGCCCCTCGACGTGCGCGGCGCCGGCCACGTACAGCAGCCACCGCAGCTCCAGGGAGCCGAAGAAGGACTCTCCCCAACTGTCCACCCAGACATGGACCCGCGCCGGGCCCGTGGAGATGGCGTCCCAGAATTCCCAGCCGCGGGACTCCTCGTCCGGATCGAACCGGTAGATCCAGTTCTGGAGGCGCCAGGGATTGGATTTTCCGCTCGTCGCCAGGAAAGCGGCACGGCCGTTCCGCGAGAATTCGTGCGAAGTCTCGCCATCCCGGGTGGAGATCTCCGTGAACCACTCGGGGAATTCGTCCACCGGTAGATCATCGTCGTCGAACTCCGCCGTGCAGGCCAGCTGGAGCGCTGCCGAAAGGACATCACGCACCCGCTGTACGTACACCTCTGCGGAGCCCTCGGCGACATCGACGGTGAAGACCGCCAGAACAGGCGGAGCCGCCCCGATCCCAGGCCGTTGCCGCACTCGGTCCCGTTCGGCGGCGATGCTCTCCTCGCTATGGATCATGGTGCAAGCCTACCCGTCCTGCACGACGCGACCGGAGTTGCGGATGATCTCGGAACGCAGGCCGTCGAAGAGCTTGTGCGGAATTCCGTAGAGGTCGGTTCCCTTGGTCGGGTCGGAGATCTCCGGGTATTCCTTGAGCAGTTCCTTCCATTCTCCTCGGGTGAAGGCGTCACCGTCCGGGTGATCGTCCTTGTTCTGCGGCAGAGCGGATTCTCTGATCCAGTCCCGGTATTCCCTGGAGACGTCGAAGGAGACGATCTGGCCGCCGTCACCTCGGTATTCGATGGTGTGCCTGATGTCGTCGCTCATGTTCACATAGAGCTTGCCCTTGCCGGTGAGAGTCACCTCACCGTTCTCACCGATGTGAATGCGCTGGCTCAGCGGATGGTCGGTCTGCTTGCGGTAGACCGAGATCGTGTCCTCGCCACAGGGCGCGAGCCCCAGCGGGTCCGCCCACGTGTGCGGATTGTGCACGTACGACGTGGGGTTGGGCGCTGGCGCCAGGCCCAGGGGGTCGGCGGTGAGGTAACGGGCGGTTTCCGGGTCGTAGTGGCGGAAGCAGTTGTAGTGCAGGCCGGTCTCGGGGTCGCTGTACTGGCCGGGGAAGCGCAGCGGGGTGTAGGTGGTGGCATCGGTGTGCCAAGTGGTGGAACCCCAGAGGGTGGTGCGGGTGCGCCAGGCGATGTCGCCCTGCTCGTCGACGAGTTCGCGGGGCGAACCGACGAGGTCGGTGACGATCGCGAAGAAGCGGGAGTCGATCTCCTGCTGGGGCGCCTCGGCCGCGGTGATGCGCTCGGTCTGGGCGATGGGCTTCAGCCCTTGGTGGTCCCAGGTGAGGGTGACCGGGTTCGGCAGGCCGGCGGAGCGCGTCGTCTGCTCGCACAGCGTGGTGCCGTCCCAGGTGAAGTCGACGCGTTCGACGACTGTTTCGCCGTCGGCGCCGAGACGGAGCTTCGCGGCGCGGCGGCCCAGCGGGTCGTAGGTGTACCGCCAGCGGGTGCCGTCCGGGGTGGTGACCTGGACGAGTCGGTCCTCCGTGTCCCACTCGTAGCGCCAGGTCTCCGGCTTGCGCGAGAGCCGGGTCTTCTGGCGCAGAGTGATCCGGCCGAGGGCGTCGTGCTCGTAGCGGACGCTGCCGGCACGGGTGATGCGGGTACCGGTGTAGGCGCGCTCGCCGGTGGCCTCCTGGCCGGGATGCGGGGCAGGCCAGGAGGCATGGGCCTGGTTGCCGGCCGCGTCGTAGGCGTAGGACTCGGTCCAGTCCTCGGCGTGGACCGCGGTGACGCGGCCGACAGGGTCGAGGCCGAAGTGACGCGGGCCGTTCAACTGGTCGTCGAGGAGGGTGAGATACCCGTCGTCGCGATACGTGTAGGTGCGGCGCTGGAGGGTGGAACCGTCCCGGCCGGCGGCGGACTGGGTGGCGAGTCGGCCCCGAGCGTCGTAGGTACTGTGCAGAGTGAGGAAGTCGCCGACGTGGCGGGTGAGTTCGCGGCCCGCCGCGTCGTACGCGATGTCGACGGAGCGACCGGAGGCGACCAGTCGGGTGCGGCGGCCCGCCGCGTCGTACGACCACGTCGTCGTCGCGCCGGTAGGGGTCGTACGCCCGTTGCGGCGCCCCAACTCGTCGTAGCTGTAGGTGATTTCCCGGTCGTCCACGGTCTCGGAGCGGACGAGACCGTACTGGTCCCGCGTCACGGCCAGCCGGGTGCCGTCGGGGCTGACGGCCTCGGTGAGCCGGCCGTTGCCGTCGTAGGTACAGGTGGTGACCTGGCCTGCGGCGTCTTTACGGAGGAGCCGGCCCAGTGCGTCGCGCTCGAAGGTGGTGGTCTCGCCCAGGCCGTTCGTGCGGGCGGCGAGGCGACCTGCGGCGTCGTACCGATAGGTGAGCACGCGATCGTCGAAGTCGGTCTCGGCCACCGGACGGCCCGCCGCGTCGCGGGTGTAACTCCAGGTGAGCCCTTGGGGGTTGGTGACCTGGGCGAGACGCAACTCGGTGTCGTGGCCGAACTCGTGACGCACGCCGTCGGGGGTCGTGCGGGCGGTGAGCAGGTCGAAGTGGGTGTACTCGAAACGGGTTTCGCCGCCCAGCGGATCGACGTGGGTGGTGCAGTTCCCTTCGCCGTCGTAGATCCAGGACTCGCTGGTGCCGTCCGGCCGCACGCGCCGCGCCAACTGGTTCTCGGGCGTCCACTCAAGGCGAGTCGTCGCACCGGTGGGGTCCGTCCGCGTGACGGGGCGGCCGAGAGCGTCGTGGGTCTGGCGGGTGACCGCGCCGAGCGGGTCCGTGATCTCCTGCGGCAGCCCTGCCGAGTTGCAGCGGATGGTGGTGACGTTGCCGAGCGGATCGACGACCTCGGTGGGGCGGCCCGCCTCGTCGTGGGTGAACCGGGTGGTGCGACCCGCGGGGGTGGTGAGGGAGGCGAGGTTGCCGCGGTCGTCGTAGGTGTACCGGGTGACGTTGCCGTCCGGGGTGCGGACGCTGAGAGGCTGCGGGAATTCGCCGTACTCGGCGGTGGTCTCACTGCCGTCGGGGCGTACGACCGCGACGAGGTGCCCCACGTCGTCGTAGCGGTGGACCACGGTGTGGCCCAGCGGGTCGGTGCGGCTGAGAAGGTGGTCGCGGTCGTCCCAGGTCTGGGTGGTGGTGCTCCCGAGCGGATCGGTGATCGCGACGATCTGGCCGCGCGGGTTGGCACGGTAGACGGTGGCGTGTCCGAGGGAATCGGTGTACGTGGCGGTGGTGGTGCCGTCGGTGTCCGGACCGCTGTAGGTGACCCGGGAGTCGAGGAACCCGCCACTGCCGCGGGTGGCGATGACCCGGCCCAGGTCGTCGTAGGTGTACGTGAAGACGGTGTCGTTGCTGTCGCGCCAGCCGGTGATGCGGTGGGCGCTGTCGTAGGCGAAGTGGGTGGCCGCGTCGACGGCGTTGACCACCTCGGTCAGGTCGCCGTTCTCGTCGTAGTGGTACCCGCGCAGGCGCAGCGGGCCGTCCTCGGTGAGGGCGTGCACGGCGGTCACCCGGCCGGTGCCCTCGGCGCAGGTCGGCGTCAGGCGGTAACCGCCGGAGTGGGCGATCGCCAGCAGGGTGTCGTCCGCGTCGCGCTCGAAGGCGATGTGGTGGTGGTTGCGGTCCTCGATCCTGGTCAGCCACCAGATGCCGACGGCGGCCTCGGCGGGCTCGAAGTACCGGGTCAGGCCGGCGCGCTGGTCCTGCACCACGAGTACGTACCGGGCGCCGTCGGACCGGTAGGTCAACGGCAGGCGCGCACCCGCCACCGGGTCGACGTGGTCGCCGACGATGTCCGGGGTGCGCGGGTAGTACAGGCTGGAGCCGTCCTCCCTGTGCCACCACACGCCGTCGGCCCCGGGGGCGTGCTCCAGCCGCTCGTCGAGAGTGGAGGCCCAGGACGGGCCGAAGCAGATGCCGTGCGTGTAGCCGGTCAGGTGGGTGCGGCGCAGCGTCAGCGACAGGGTGCCGGGCAGGTCGACGTCGGTCTGCGCCATGACCAACTGGCCGGTGGCCATGTCGATCGGGTCGCCGCAGGTCTCCTTGTTCGCCAGGGCCCGGGCGTCCTTGGCACGCTGCGGCAGATCAGGATCGTGCTTGGCGTTCGCGTCGATCTTGAGCCGGGAGCCTGAGCCGGGCAGCCCGTCATTGCCGCCCCTGCCGTCGCCGTGCTTTCCCACGTCGATGCTGTTGGCCTTGTCACCGACACCGTGGTCGTTGCCCTTGTGTAGCCGGGAGGTGGCTTTGACCCGGTCCGGGACGGTCTCGGTGACATGCTTGACGATCTTGCCGAGCGCGTTGTCCGTGCCCTTGAGCGCGCCGTGCAGCACGCTGTCGAACGCCTGGGTGAACGGGTCGCGGCCCTTGCTCCGGCCGAACGCGTTCCTGGCCCTTCCCAGCGGTGAACTCGCGGCCGTGTGCAGGTCGTTGCCGTGCCGCGAGACCTTCCCCGCGCCGTCCTCGAACTCGATGTGGTCGATCCTGGTGACCGGCGCGGGGCCGCCGCTGCCCTCGCCGCTGGCCGAGGCGAGCTGCATCCCGCTCTTGCCGTGCCCGCCCTGGCCGCCGCCGGCCGGCATGGAGAACGCGCCCTCGGCCAGGTCGAGCACCATGTCCTCGACCATCGCCTCCAGCTTGGCGTTCACCGGCTCGGTGAGCTTGGCCATGACCTCGTCGACGATCCGGTCCACCGCCTCGTCGATGATCCGCTTGACCACCTGCCGCATCGCCGTGACCTCGGCCGCGCCGATCAGGGCGGACAGACCGCCGGTCACGACAGCGAGCCCGGCCGAGATGCCCACCGAGGCCGCCATCACCCCGAGCTCGATCTCGGCCTTGGTCTTCATCCCGTAGATGATGTCCGCGAGGATGTCGCAGGCGTCCGCGAACAGCCGCGCGAGTTCCGGGAGTTTCTCCAGGTGGCTGGCCTTCACCTGGTACCAGTGCTTCTCGAACGCGTCCACGGCCCAGCCCTCGGAGGAGGACAGGATCCGGGTGATCGCCTTGTGCGCGCTGCCGCCCTGGCCCTCGAACTGGTCCGCGAACTCCCGCATGGCCTCGGCCATCTCGCGGTAGTCGTCCTCGTCCACGTTGGGGAAGTTGATCCCGATGAAGTCCAGAACGTCGTCCAGCCAGCCGGGAATCGTGTAACCCATACGCCTTGTCCCCCGTGTGTCCTCCGCAGTTCGGTGGCTTGGCAGCCATCAGCGTTTCGCACTCTATCGACGGGAACCTTCCGGGCTGAGTCGGCCGAGGAGAGGCGGAGCGCCTGGTGGTGGGGTTCATGGTGCGCGGATGACACAGGTCCCGTGCCTGTCGGTCCCGGTGGCATGGATGCTTTCACCGTGCAGCGCAGACGCTGCGGCGCCGTCTTCTCTCTGGCAGGCGGACTGCTCCAGCAGCTGACGAAGCGGCTGCTGGGGTCCGCCCCGGAGGGCGAAACCAGTGACCACCTCGGTGATGACAAGCACGATCCGGCCGGGAAGAACGGCGGCAACAGCCGTAATGGCACCCGCGCGGAGACCGTGCTGACCGATGTCGGCCCGGTGGAGATGTCCGTGCCGCGCGACCGGGACGGATCGTTCGGACCGGAGATCGTCAAGAAGCGGCAGAAGCGCCTGACCGGCGTGGATGAGATGGTCATCTCCCTGTCTGCGAAGGGGCTGACGGCCGGTGAGGTTCGAGCCCACCTCGCAGAGGTCTATGGCGCCGCCAGACGATCTCCAAGATCACCGACAAGGTCATCGAGGGCATGGCTGAACGGCAGAACCGCCCCCCTTGATCCGGTCGTCTTCATCAACGCGATCCATGTGAAGATCCGCGACGGCGGTGGGGGCCGAGCACTGGATGCACATCCTCACCGAGATCAAGAACCGCGGTGTGGACGACGTCCTGATGCTCGTCTACGACGGTCTCAAGGGCCTGCCCGACGCGGTCGGACCATCTATCCGCAGACGATCGTACGGACCTACGTGATCCACCTGCTGCGGAACTCCTTCCGCCATGCCGCCCGCCAGGACTGGGACAAGATCGCCAAGGTCTTCAAGCCCGCCTGTACCGCGGCGACCGAGGAGGCCGCCCTGGAGCGGTTCGCCGAGTTCGCCGATGCCTGGGGCAGGAAGTACCCGGCGATCGTGAAGCTGTGGGAGAACGCCTGGGAAGAGTTCACCCCGCTCCTCCGCTTCGATACCGAGATCCGTCGCATCGTCTGCACCACCAACGCGATCGAGTCCGTGAACGCGCGGATCCGGCGGGCGGTCAAGGCCCTCGGGCGCTTCCCCAACGAGCAGGCCGCCCTGAAGTGCGTCTACATGGCGATCATGTCCCTGGACCCCACAGGTAAAGGACAAACCCGCTGGACCCTGCGGTGGAAGATGGCGCTGAACGCCTTCGACGGCCGACCCTCCGCAGCCCGCCAGTAACCCCGAACACCCGTGTTACACCGTTCGATTGGCAGACCCCATTGCCGTGTGGCGCTCGGTCCGGCGCACCGGCGATACCAAGACCCGAAAGTCCCGGCGCACCCTCGCCCTGCCGACGCGCTGCGTCGAAGCTCTCTGGCAGCAATTCGAAGACCAGGGATGGGATCGGTTCGCCGCCGGTGATGACTGGGAGGAACACGGCCTCGTCTTCTCCTCGGCGGTCGGCAAGCCGCTCGACGCCGCCAACGTGCGCCGCGCCTTCCGCCAGGCGCTCAAGGATGTCGACGGGGTCGACGCTTCCGAGTGGACACCCCGGGAGCTCCGGCATAGCTTCGTGTCCCTGCTCTCCGACCGGGGCGTCCCGCTGGAGGAGATCTCCCGGCTCGTCGGGCACTCCGGTACGGCGGTCACTGAGGAGGTCTACCGGAAGCAGATCAGGCCCGTGATCCAGACTGGTGCCGTGGTCATGGATGGCATCTTCGAGCGCGACCCAAAGCGTTAGAGCTTGTCTCACGTGGC
>NZ_LIRL01000203.1 GCF_001419795.1 Streptomyces niveiscabiei | reverse complement strand
GGGCGGGCGGGCGCCTGCGCTGGTGCCGGTGTCGTCTCCATCGTCCCTGTCGTCACATCCCCCATTCTCGAACTCCCCCTCGCTTCCCGCCAGTTGCTTGCCTGGTGGTGTCAGTACCAGCATCGACGGGCTCTCGGCACCCGTACCGGGCCGGGGTCAGGCTCTGCGGCATGACCACCACATCCCTTGCTCCAAGTAAAACGCCCGCCACTGACAGTGGCCCCGGGCGGCTGCTCGCCGTTGTGCTCGCCGCCCTGTTCATGGCGCTGCTCGACGTCTTCATCGTGAACGTCGCGGCCCCCACGATCGGTTCCGACCTCGGCGCCTCGGGGGCGCAGCTCCAGCTCGTCGTGGCCGGGTACGCGATCACGTACTCGGTGCTGCTGATCACCGGTGCGCGGCTGGGGGACCGGTTCGGGCACGGGCGGGTGCATCTCGCCGGGCTCGCGTTGTTCACGGGGGCGTCGCTCGCGTGCGGGCTCGCGCAGGGGGCGGCCGAGCTGATCGGCTTCCGGCTGGTGCAGGGCGCCGGGTCGGCCGTCATGATTCCGCAGGTGCTGAGCCTCATCCAGCGGGCGTTCACCGGGGAGGCGCGGGTGCGGGCGCTCGGGGTGTACTCGGCGGTCCTCGCGGTCGGCGCGGCGGCCGGGCAGATCGTCGGCGGGGTGCTGGTGAACGCGGACCTGTTCGGGACCGGGTGGCGGCCGGTGTTCCTGGTGAACGTGCCGGTCGGGGTGTTCCTCCTGGTCGTGGGGCGTCGCGTGCTCCCGCGCGCGGGCGGTGCCGGGTCCGCCCGCGTGCTCCCGCGCGCGGGTGGTGCCGGGTCCGCGCGCCGCCTGGACTGGCCCGGACAGCTCCTGCTCGGGGCGGCCGTGTCGCTCGTGACCGTGCCGCTGGTGCTCGGGCAGGAGGCGGGCTGGCCGCTGTGGTCGTGGCTGTCGCTGCTAGCCGGGGCCGCCGTCCTCGCCCTGTTCTGCGCCCACGAGTCGAGGCTCGCCCGGCACGGGGGCGTACCGCTGATCGCGCCCCGGGTGCTGCGCCACCCCGGTACGGCCCTGGCCGTCGTACGGATCGCCGCCGTGATGGCCGTCAACGGGGCCTTCCTGTTCGTCCTGACGCTGCATCTCCAGGCCGGGCTGGGGTACAGCGCGCTGCGCGCGGGGCTGACGTTCGGGCCGACCGCCGTGGCGTTCGGGGCGGTCGGTCTCACCTGGCGGAGGTGGCCGGCCGGGCTCCAGCGGGCGCTGGTGCCGGGCGGGTTCGGGCTCGTCGCGGCGGCGGTGACCGGGGTGGGGCTCGCGCTGCGGGACGGGAGCCACGGCGGGGCGGCCGTGTACGTCGCGTACGCGGGCCTGGGGGCCGGGCTCGCGATGGCCTTCAGCCCGACCCTCACGCGCGCGCTGGCGGCCGTACGGGCCGAGGACGCGGCGGACGCCAGCGGGCTGCTCGCGACCGTCACCCAGGTCGGCCAGCTCGTCGGCGTCTCGGCCTTCGGCACACTCTTCCTGAACCGCCTTGAGTCACTTGAGGGGCCTCGGGCGTATACCTCTTCGGAAGCGCTTCTCGTGTGCATGTACGCGCTTGCCGCGACCGCCGTCGCGGGGGCCGTGTCCGGACTGGTACTGAGGCGTCGCTGACCGTGTCGGTCCGGCCGTGGCAGAATCAAACGGCCGGATGGGAGCGCGGCCCGACGGGAGGGAGCAGTGATGCCTGCGAGCATCCTCGGAGAGGTCGGCCACCTCTCCGGAGCGGGGTCGACACGGGACACGGCCACCCGGCTCAGCTGCCCTTCCTGCGGTTCCGCGTTCGTCGCCCAGGTCCTCGGCGACAACGGCGGGATCTCCTACGTGTGCACGGCCTGCGGCCACAGCTGGAGCTGAGCGATGGGTGCACACAGGCGGAAATGCGACTGGTGCGGGAGCGGCACCCCGATCGTCCGCGACATGGAACCGGTCAACTCCGAGTACCAGTACTGGTGCGAGGAATGCGCGCGGGCGCTGATCATAAAAGGCGACCCCATCGAGACGTACCGCGAGCTGGAGGGCGAGCCCATCTACGGGCGGCTCCTGGAGGAGCACTGCACCCTCAAGCGCTTCTACTCCTTCGTCACCGCGTAAACCGATTTGGTGGAGCACCCCGGTGACCGTGTAATGTTGGCGTCGCCGCCAGGGAAACCCGGCGGACCACCGCACGGGGCTATAGCTCAGTTGGTAGAGCGCCTGCATGGCATGCAGGAGGTCAGGAGTTCAATTCTCCTTAGCTCCACAGCAGATCCCGCCGGATCCTTCAAGGGTCCGGCGGGATTCTTCGTGTTCGGGACACCCTGAGTATCCGGGACAGGGGGCCGCCCTCCGTGAGGACGGCCCCCTTCTCCGTGTCAGCGGCCCAGCGCCCGCCGGCCCCTGCCCCCGCCGCCCTCGCGGTTCGAGAGGACCGGGAGGTTCTTGGCGGGAGCCTGGCCCCGGGTGTCCTCCTCGATGCGCAGGGCGAGGGCGGGGCAGCGGCGCACCGCGCGTAGAGCTTTGGCCTCGGCGTACCGGGGCACCTTGGCCTGGGCGACGGTGGGGAAGCCGTCGGCGCCGAGCTGGAAGACCTCCGGGAGGATGTCCGCGCACAGGCCGTGGCCCCGGCACAGGGTCCAGTCGACGAAGATCTTCTGGCGGCTGCCCGAGGCGTCCTCGGCGGGCGCGCCGCCGCCCGGGATGCCGGCCGGGAGCTGGCCGTCCTCGAAGAGGGGGAGCACGCCCTCCACGGGGCGCCCGCAGCCGTTGCCCAGGACGTGCGCCGCGAGGTCGTCCGTGAACGCCTTGATCGTCGATTCGAGGAACATCGCGGAGCCGTCGGGGTGCGAACAGGCGCCGCGTCTCTTGACGTTGCGGGCGACCTGCTTGAGGGCCTCAAGGGCGGCGGGGCCACCGCCGTTGAGGATGTCCTCCATACCGCGCGCGGCGGCCGGCAGGCCCAGGTAGCAGGGGCCGCACTGGCCCGCGCTCTCCTCCGCCAGCCACTGCGCCACACGCAGCGACTCGCCCAGCGGGCACGTCTCCTGACTGATCGGCAGGATCGCCCCCGCGCCCAGCGCGCCGCCCACGGCGTCCAGGGAGTTGCGGGAGACGACGGCCTCGTTGACCGTCGCCGCGTCGATCCACTTGCCGTGATAGCCGCCCGTCAGCACGCCCTGCGGGACCGGCGGGGCACCGGCGAGCTGGAGGACGTACCGCAGCGGCACGCCCGTCGGGACCTCGATGACCATCGGGCGGGCCACCGCGCCGGAGACGGTCAGCATGACGGTGCCCGGCTCGTCGTACAGGCCCGTGTTGCCGTAGCGCTCCGGGCCGATGCGGGCCGCGATGGCGAGCTGGGCGAAGGTCTCGGCGTTCGACAGGAGGGTCGGGGCGCCGCCGACGCCGTTCTGGGAGGCGCTGGTCTTGCGGCCCGGCGGGATCGCGGGGCCGCCGTCGATCGAGCGGATCAGGGACGCGGCGGCGCCCGTCACCATGCGGATCGGGTTGCGCTGCACGAACGCCCGCAGCGCGGACCGCCGGCTGTCGCTGAGGCCGCGCTCGGCGAGGGCCGCCTCCATCGAGCGCTGCGTCGACTCACGGGTGACCCCCACCACGAGCGTGCGGGCACCGAGCGCCTCGGCGCACAGCAGCGCGCCGTCCAGGATGAGGTGCGGGGCACGGTTGATCATCACCGTGTCCTTGCGGCAGGCCGGTTCGTCCTCGCTGCCGTTGATGACGACGACGGGCCGGATGCCCTTCTTGATCGCCGCGTCCGCGACCGAGCGCAGCTTCTTGTGGAACGGGAAGCCCGCCCCGCCGCGCCCCTTGAGGCTGATCCGCTCGGCCAGTTGCGCGAGCTTCTCGCCGCCGATCGGCTCCAGCGGCCCGTGCACCTTCAGATGCATGGGCAGATCGAGCCGTTCGACAAGGTCGAAACCCGACGTGAGCTGCGGAAGACCGACCACGCGGACCTCTGGGACGTCGGGCAGGGCCTCGTTCACCTATAGCCTCCGGAAGGCGTGTTCCAAGCTTCGCCCGAGCCGGGCGGGGTCCCGTTGTTGTACGGGTCGTTCGGGTTGGGGGTCTGGCCGGGCTGCGGGGTGCCGTACACCGGGATGTTGAACCCGGTGTCCTGCAACGGGTCGTACGCGGACGGCGGCGCCTCGCCGACCGGCGGCGGGGACGGGACGGGCCAGCTGCCGGACGTGCTGCCGGGGCCGTCCATGCGCGGCATCGCCGCCGTGGCCTGCGTGTCGTACGGCATGCCCGCGCCGTACGTCGGCTGCGGGGTGGGCGGCGCGTTGCGGTACGCGGCGGCGAAACCGCCCGCCTCCGGGGCGGGCGTACCGAACAGCGTCGACGTCTTCGGGGCAGCCGGGCGTTCGCGCTCGGCGCGCGGGGCGCGCTCCTGGGGGCCGGACTCGGCGACCCGCGCGCGGCTCTGCTCCAGGTCGTCGCGCATGCCGCCCTCGGAGCCGATGATCGCGCCGAGGCGGTCGGCGACCTTGCGTTTGAAGGAGCGGGGGGCGGCGCGCAGGGCGAGCGCGGCGATCACGCCGACCAGGCAGAGCTGGTAGCTCACCATGAAGAACGGCTTGGCCGCGCGGCCCGCGAACAGGCCGTGGATCAGGGCCGCGCACAGCGCCGGGTAGGCCATCATGTGCATCATCCGCCAGCGCGCGGCGGTCGCCGCCGGGGAGGCGAACTGGTTGCGCAGCGCGCCCGTCACGCCGACGAAGATCATCAGCAGCGCGGCCAGCGAGCCGAGGCCGATCAGGCCGCCGCTGCCGCTGATGCCGAGGCTGAAGGGGATCAGCGCGCCGATCAGGACCGTGTGCTCCAGCGCGAGCTTGATGCTGATGTGCACGAGCAGGAACGCGATCGAGGCGACGGCGGTCACCCGGTGGATGCCCTGCGCCAGGATCCGCTGACGCGTGTTGAGGATGAGCCGGTCCTGGGCGACGAGGCCCCAGATCACCGAGCAGGTGAGGCTCACCAGGGAGAGCACGCCCGCACCGAAGTTCAGGAAGTCCTGGAGCCAGTTGCCTCCGAGGACCACCACCACGGGTATGAGGACGAGGACGACAGCCGTCGCGATCCCGTACGCGGACCGCCCCGGCTGGGGGAGCGAG
Source organism: Streptomyces niveiscabiei (assembly GCF_001419795.1). GTDB lineage: Bacteria > Actinomycetota > Actinomycetes > Streptomycetales > Streptomycetaceae > Streptomyces > Streptomyces niveiscabiei. Next base: position 3,374 of record NZ_LIRL01000203.1, on the reverse strand, counting down.
GTGTTACTACGACGAGGGTTCATGGGGGCAACTCCGAGCAGTCCGGGAAAGCGGTCCCGCTGCCGAACTCTAAGTGGGCGCCATACCGATGGGTACGAGTTTGAGTTATTGGGTTGTTACCTAAGGGAGGGGCGGCCGAGGCGATGTCCCTATAGGAGTCGTTGTGTCGGGTATTTTTTGAACGGTAGTCAGTTTTCGCTCCGGTGCTCGCGGTGTCGTACAGCTATACGCAACTCCGTCGCAGCTTGCTCAAACGCTGCGGTACCCTGACGACATGCGTGCCGTACGCCTTCTGCTTAGCGGGCCGCGCTGACCAGTCCCGACCGCCGGTGAGTGTGGTCGGAGTCGGCGTGGCTTCCCCTCCTGCGCGAGGGGATTTTTCGTTTCCGGGCCCCGCTGGGCAGATGACGATCGATGGAGCTTTGAGGACCATGAGCGAGACGAACCCCGCAGCCGCCGAGACGGTCGCGCCGCACCGCTACACGGCCGCGCTGGCCGCCGACATCGAGGCACGCTGGCAGGACTTCTGGGACGCCGAGGGCACGTACTCCGCGCCCAACCCCACGGGCGACCTGGCCGGTGACCCTTCGCTGGTCGCCCGGCCCAAGAAATTCATCATGGACATGTTCCCGTACCCCTCCGGCGCGGGGCTGCACGTCGGCCACCCCCTGGGGTACATCGCCACCGACGTCTACGCCCGCTTCCAGCGCATGACCGGGCACAACGTCCTGCACACCCTGGGCTTCGACGCGTTCGGGCTGCCCGCCGAGCAGTACGCCGTGCAGACCGGCACGCACCCGCGCGTGTCCACCGAGGCCAACATGGAGAACATGAAGGCCCAGCTGCGCCGGCTGGGCCTGGGCCACGACAAGCGCCGGTCCTTCGCGACCATCGACCCCGAGTACTACAAGTGGACCCAGTGGATCTTCGTCCAGATCTTCGAGTCCTGGTACGACGAGGAGGCGGGCAAGGCCCGGCCGATCAGCGAGCTGGTCGCGCAGTTCGAGAGCGGTGAGCGGGCGGTTCCCGGTGGGGGTTCCTGGGGTGCGCTGAGCGCCGCCGAGCGGGCCGATCTGCTGGGGGAGTACCGGCTGGCGTACGCCTCCGAGGCGCCGGTCAACTGGTGTCCTGGGCTGGGGACCGTGCTGGCGAACGAGGAGGTCACCGCCGACGGGCGGTCCGAGCGCGGGAACTTCCCCGTGTTCAAGACCAAGCTGCGGCAGTGGAACATGCGGATCACCGCGTATGCCGATCGGCTGCTGGATGATCTGGACGAGCTGGACTGGCCTGAGGCCATCAAGTTGCAGCAGCGGAACTGGATCGGGCGCAGTGAAGGGGCCCGGGTCGACTTCGCCGTGGAGGGTGGTGGCGATGATCGGATTACCGTATTCACCACCCGGCCCGACACCCTGTTCGGCGCGACCTACATGGTCCTGGCACCCGAACACCCCCTGGTCGAGAAGATCACCGCCGCCGTCTGGCCCGAGGGCACGCACGACGTGTGGACCGGCGGGCACGCCACCCCCGTCGACGCCGTCGCCGCCTACCGCGCGCAGGCCGGGGCCAAGTCCGACGTCGAGCGGCAGGCCGAGGCCAAGGAGAAGACCGGCGTCTTCACCGGGGCGTACGCCGTCAACCCCGTCAACGGCGAGCAGGTCCCCGTCTTCATCGCCGACTACGTCCTGATGGGCTACGGCACCGGCGCCATCATGGCCGTACCCGCCGGTGACCAGCGCGACTTCGAGTTCGCGCGCGCCTTCGAGCTGCCGGTCACCTGCATCGTCGAGCCGACCGACGGGCGCGGCACCGACACCGCGCTGTGGGAGGACGCCTTCTCCTCGTACGACGCGAAGATCGTCAACTCCGCCAACGGCGAGATCTCGCTGGACGGGCTGCCCGTCGCCGAGGCCAAGGCGCGCGTCACCGAGTGGCTGGAGCGCAAGGGGATCGGGCGCGGGACCGTCAACTTCCGGCTGCGGGACTGGCTGTTCAGCCGCCAGCGGTACTGGGGCGAGCCCTTCCCGATCGTGTACGACGAGGACGGTGTCGCGCACGCGCTGCCCGAGTCGATGCTGCCGCTGGAGCTGCCCGAGGTCGACGACTACTCGCCGCGTACGTTCGACCCCGACGACGCGGACACCAAGCCCGAGCCGCCGCTGTCCCGGAAGCAGGACTGGGTCGACGTCACGCTGGATCTGGGCGACGGGCCCCGGAAGTACCGGCGTGAGACCAACACCATGCCCAACTGGGCCGGGTCCTGCTGGTACGAGCTGCGGTATCTGGACCCGCACAACTCCGATCAGCTGGTCGATCCCTCGATCGAGCGGTACTGGATGGGGCCGCGTGCCGGTCAGCCCCACGGGGGCGTCGACCTGTACGTCGGGGGCGCCGAGCACGCCGTCCTGCATCTGCTGTACGCCCGGTTCTGGTCCAAGGTGCTGTTCGATCTGGGGCACGTCTCGTCCGCCGAGCCGTTCCACAAGCTGTTCAACCAGGGGATGATCCAGGCGTACGTCTACCGGGACGAGCGTGGGTTCCCGGTGCCGGCCGCCGAGGTCGAGGAGCGGGACGGTTCGTACTTCTACCAGGGCGAGAAGGTTTCGCGGCTGCTGGGGAAGATGGGCAAGTCCCTGAAGAACGCCGTCACTCCTGACGAGATCTGTGAGGAGTACGGGGCCGACACGCTGCGGCTGTACGAGATGGCCATGGGGCCGTTGGACGTCTCCCGGCCGTGGGACACGCGGGCCGTCGTCGGGCAGTTCCGGCTGTTGCAGCGGCTGTGGCGGAACGTCGTCGATGAGGCGAGCGGGGCGGTGACCGTTGTCGACGCCGAGCCCGATGAGGCGACCCTGCGTGCTCTGCACAAGGCCATCGACGGGGTGCGGGGGGATCTGGACGGGCTGCGGTTCAACACCGCCATCGCCAAGATCACCGAGCTGAACAATCATCTGACCAAGGTGGGGGGGCCGGTTTCCCGGTCCGTCGCCGAGGCGCTGGTGCTGCTGGTCGCTCCGCTGGCTCCGCACGTCGCCGAGGAGCTGTGGCGGAAGCTGGGGCACACGTCGTCCGTCGTTCATCAGGCTCTGCCGGTTGCCGATCCCGCGTACGTCGTCGACGAGACCGTCACCTGCGTCGTTCAGATCAAGGGGAAGGTCAAGGCTCGGCTGGAGGTGTCGCCGGGGATCTCCGAGGAGGAGTTGGAGAAGGTGGCGTTGGGGGATGAGGCCGTGGTCAAGGCGTTGGACGGGGCTGCGGTGCGGAAGGTGATCGTTCGGGCGCCGAAGTTGGTGAACATCGTCACCGGGTGAGGTGGCTTGTTCGCGCGGGCGCGCTCTGTTTCGGCTGGGGTCGGGGTGGGGCGCGCTTTGCGTTGG
>NZ_LIRL01000202.1 GCF_001419795.1 Streptomyces niveiscabiei | reverse complement strand
GTCCACGCCCCCGTCCGCGTCGGCACCCCCCTCCGCGCCCGCCTCTCCGGACCCCGGGTTCGAGAGGTACCGCGCGCCCGAGGGCTTCACGATCGAGCTGCCGGAGGGGTGGAAGCGGCAGGAGACCTCGAAGCAGGGCGATCTGGCGTACCGGATCACCTTCGGCGCGAAGGGCGACGGCCGCACGCTCGCCGTCACCTACAGCACGCAGCTCGGCCCCGACCCGGTCGCGGTGTGGCGCGACACGGTCGAGCCGGTGCTGCGCGAGGGGGAGGGGTTCCGGCGGATCGGGGAGATCCGGGCGACGACGTACCAGGGGTTCGACGCGGCCGACATGGAGTGGGTCGCGAAGGACGGGCACGGCAGGGCGCTGCGGACCTTCGGGCGGGGGTTCCTGACCGGTGAGCACTCCGGGTTCTCGCTGCGCTGGACGACGCCGGAGGCGGACTGGGAGAAGCCGGCCAACGTGGACGCGCTGAAGACGTTCTTCCAGACGTTCCGCCCTCACTGAACGGACGTTCCGGCCGAACCGACCGGACGTTCCGGCCGAGTTGAGGTGACGTTTCAGCCGGGCCGGGCGTGCCCGCGCGGGTCTTGCCAAAGCCGTATCAACGGGTCGATATAGGCTGCCGGTCTGCACGTTCCGTTCTCTTGAGGAGTCTTCCGTGACCCTGGCGATCGACCCGTCCGAGATGCCCGCCGAGGTGGAGTTCGCCCCGCTCGCCGATGCCGTGGTGCGGGACGCGCGGGAGTTCGGCGCGTACGCGCGGACCGGCGGGTGGGCCTTCGGCCTGAAGGTGGCGCGCAGTGTGCGGCCCGGCGGTCAGGCCGCGGGCGAGAGCGACAAGGTGTCGGCGAAGGAGTTCGCCGAGCTGGCCGAGTGCTCGCCCGAGCGCGTGATGCGCTACTACAAGGCGTGGGACAAGGCGGCCGACGACGGCCTCGTACCGCAGTTCGAGGAGCTGGAGCCCGGCCAGGACATCCAGCTCCCGGACGCGGACGTCTGGCTGAGCTACTACGTCTCGCGTTCCAGCGCGACTTCCGAGCGCGGCACGGCGATCTCCGAGGCGGCCGAGGCGGAGGGCATCCGGCCGACGAAGGCCCTGGAGGTCGCCGAGAACCCGACCGCGCTGCGCGCCGCGATCCTCGCCGACCCGTCCACCGCGCGCGCGGCCCGCGCCGCCCTGCTGGACCGCATCAAGGAGGACCCGACGCTCCAGGCCGAGCTGGCCCGGGACGTCGTGCGGACCGACGACCTGAAGAAGGCCGTCGCCACCGAGAGCCGCTCCGCCGACCGGATCGGGTACGTCCGGCAGATCGCCGAGTCCGGCCAGGTGAAGACCCCGGCCGGGCAGATGATCGACGCGCCGGTCGCGCTGCGCGAGGAGGCCGAGCGGCACCTGTCCCTCATCGACGAGCTGAACGACGACGAGGACGCCGGCGAGTGGGCGACCGAGGCGTACGACACGATGAAGAACCTCGTCGTGGAGACCGTCGAGGCCGATCCCGAACTGCGGGTCCAGGAGCGGCGCACGAAGTTCTACAGCAGCCTCCAGCGGGCCACGAAGGTCTTCGAGGAGCTGACGTTCGACGACGCGCAGGACTTCTACGAGGACGACATGGTCAAGCAGCTGGAGGAGTTGCAGGAGGCGATCGGAAGCTGCATCGCCTCCCTGCGCAAGGCCCGCGCCACCGAGTAGCCGCTACCAGCGGTTCTCGACCTGGTCCTTGATCCGGCGGTCGTACAGGTCGCGGATCGAGGCCAGGGTGGCGGCGTCCAGGTCGGGCAGGTCCGCGGCGCTCGCGTTGGCGCGGGCCTGTCCGGGGGTGCGGGCGCCGGGGATGACGGTGGTGACGCCGGGCTGCTGGAGGATCCAGCGCAGGGCGAGCTGGGCGGGGGTGAAGCCCTCGGGGGCCAGGCCCGCGAACTCGACGGCGGCCTCGACGCCGGTCGCGTAGTCGACGCCGGAGAAGGTCTCGCCCTGGTCGAAGGACTCGCCGTGCCGGTTGTAGGTGCGGTGGTCGTTGGCCGGGAAGACGGTGTCCTTGGTGTACTTCCCGGACAGCAGGCCGGAGGCGAGCGGGACGCGCGCGATGATCGCGACCCCGGCCTTCTCGGCGGCCGGGAGGACCTCGGCGAGGGGCTTGAGGCGGAACGGGTTGAAGATGATCTGGACGCTCGCGACACCGGGCCGGGCGATCGCGGTGAGCGCCTCGGCGCACGTCTCGACGCTGACGCCGTAGTGCGCGATGCGCTCCTCCGCGACCAGGGTGTCGAGGGCGTCGAAGACCTCGTCGGTGGAGTAGACGGGGGTGGGCGGGCAGTGCAGCTGGACCAGGTCGAGCCGGTCGACGCCCAGGTTGCGGCGTGAACGGTCGTTCCAGGCGCGGAAGTTGTCGAGGACGTAGTTCTCGGGGAGCTGCTCGACGCGGCGACCCATCTTGGTGGCGACGAAGATGTCCTGCTCCGGGCGGGAGCGCAGGTACGTCGCGATGGTCTGTTCGCTGAGGCCGTCGCCGTAGACGTCGGCGGTGTCGAAGAAGGTGACGCCGGACTCGACGGCCGCGTCGAGGACCGCGAGGGCCTCCTTCTCGTCGACGTCGCCCCAGTCGGCGCCGAGCTGCCAGGTGCCGAGGCCGATGACGGATGCGGACCGTCCGGCCCGTGTGAATGCGCGCTGCTCCATGGGCGCAGTCTGTCATCAGGGCCGGTCGGGGCGGAAACGGGGGCGCCGCGTGGAGAAAGGAGGGCGCCGCGCGAAGATCTTTCACTCGTACGGGTGATCTGTTCGACCAGACGGCCGATATGCGGACGTATGCGCTTACCGTGATCTTGTGACCGAACATCTCGCGCATCTCCCCAGCCGCCGCGGTTTCCTCGGCGGTGCCGCCGCCGTCCTGGTGCTCCTGGCCGCCGACCCGGCAGCCGCCGCCTCGGAGCTGCCCGGCTTCCCCGCCGGGGTGGACGTGCGCCGCACCGCCTACCGCAACTGGGACGGCACGATCGTCGCCGCCGGCCTGTGGGCCTGCGTCCCCGAGTCCCCCGCGCAGGCGGTCGCGGCCGTCAACTGGGCGCACGCGCAGGGCTGGACGGTCCGCGCGCGGGGCGCCTCGCACGGCTGGGCGCCGCTGACGCTCGCCGAGGACACCCCGGCGGACGCGAAGATCCTGCTCCTCGACACCTCCCGCTTCACCGGCCTCGCCCTCGACTCCCCGACCTCCGTCCGCGCGGGGACCGGCGTCCGCATGGAGACGCTGCTCGGGTTCCTGGAGGACCACGGCCTCGGTGTGACGGCCGCGCCGGCTCCCGGGGATCTGACGCTCGGCGGGGTCCTCGCGATCGACGGGCACGGGACGGCCGTACCGGCGCACGGCGAGAGCCGCGCTCCGGGGCGGACGTACGGGTCGCTCAGCAACCGGGTGCTGTCGCTGACGGCGGTCGTGTGGGACGGGACGGCGTACGCGCTGCGGACCGTCGGCCGTGACGAGGCGGACTGCGCCGCGCTGCTGACGCATCTGGGGCGGGCGCTCGTCGTCGAGGTCGTGCTGCGGGTGGAGGCGAACAGCAACCTGCGGTGCGTGAGCCGGACGGACATCCCGGCGAAGGAGCTGTTCGGGGAGGGCGGGCGGACGTTCGCGAGCTTCGTGGACTCCGCGGGGCGCGTGGAAGCGATCTGGTTCGCGTTCACCGAGTTCCCGTGGCTCAAGACGTGGAGCGTGGAGCCGGTCAGGCCGCTGCTGTCGCGGCGCGTGGACGCCCCGTACAACTACCCCTTCTCCGACACCCTCCCGACCCTCGTCGCCGACCTCGCCGGGCGGCTGGTCGCGGACGCGGCCTGGTACCTGGCGCCGGTGCTGGGCAACGCGCAGCTCGACGCGGCGGTCCTGGGGCTCACGGCGACGGCGTCGGCGGACCTGTGGGGGCCGTCGAAGAACACGCTGCTGTACGTCCGGCCGACGACCCTGCGGGTGCACGCGAACGGGTACGCGATCGTCACCGCACGGGATCAGGTGCAGCGCGTGGTGCGGGAGTTCGCGGACTTCTACCGGGGGCAGCTCGACGCGTACGCCGCGCGGGGGAAGTTCCCGGTCAACGGGGCCGTCGAGATCCGCGTGACCGGCCTCGACGACCCCGCCGACGCCGAGCACGCGGGCGCGCGGGCGCCGTCGCTCTCCGCGCTGGCCCCCGTCCCCGGCCGGCCCGACTGGGACACGGCCGTCTGGCTGGACATCCTCACGCTGCCCGGGACGCCGCACGCCGAGGAGTTCTACCGGGAGCTGGAGCGGTTCCTGCTGTCCTCGTTCGACGGGACGGACGCGCTGGCGCGGGTCGAGTGGTCCAAGGGCTGGGGGTACACGGACAGCGAGGCGTGGGCCGACCCCGAGGTGCTGGGGACGGCGATCCCCGCCTCGTACGGCGCCGGGTGGGGCGAGGCCACCGGGACGCTCCAGCGGCTCGATCCGCACGGGGTGTTCAGGGCGCCCCTGCACCAGCGGCTGTTCCCGTGAGGTGCGCTTGGACCGTCGGGCCGTAGCGGGCGACGAGCTCCTCGACCGGGGTGGCCCGGACGGCGGCGCCGCGCGCGATGCCGTTCATGACGCCGAGGCCCAGGAGGGTCGCCAGGGCGAGTTCCGCGCGCAGGGCCGCGTCCGGGCCGGGGAGGCGGGCGGCGAGGCGGTCGGTGACCTGGGCGCGGAAGTTGGCGCGCAGGACGTCGCCGTCCTCGCCCTGGTAGGAGGCGAAGACGATCCTGAGGACCGGGTCGGCACCGCGCTCGCGCTGGCTCGTGACGACATGGCGGACCAGGTGCGGGCCGAGGTCCGCCAGGGGCGCGTCGAGCAGGGCCTCGACGTCGGCCTCGAAGGACATCACGCGCGCGAAGAGGGCGTCCTTGTTGCCGAAGTACTTGAGGACCAGGGGCGCGCTGACGCCCGCGCGTTCGGCGACGGCCTTGAGCGTGATGTCGGTGTGCGAGCGGCGGGCCATGAGGTAGCGGGCGGCGCGGAGGATGGCGGCGCGGGTGGTTTCGGCGTCGCGGCGGGGGGCGGTGGGCGGCTCGATGGGGTCGCCGGGGCCGTCCGTGG
>NZ_LIRL01000201.1 GCF_001419795.1 Streptomyces niveiscabiei | reverse complement strand
GCCCCCTACCGCCCGCTCCTCCGCGCCCTCATCGACATCGAACTCCTCACCGCCGACGCGGCTCTCGCCCGAGGCGCAGGGCTCCTGAAGAACTCGGCGGAACCGTCACCGACACGGGCGCTCCGGGTACTCCTCAAGTCCCGCCTGAGCCGCCGAAGTTCCGGCGCCTGACTCCCCTGGGAGCGCGGCGGTCCCTGACCACACACTTCAAGTCCCGCCTGAGCCACCAGAGTTCCGGCGCCTGACCCCCTGACCGCCCAAGATGCTCACGCAGCGTCCGCCGCCAGCACCTCCACCCCCCGCGCCGCGAGTTGTTCGAGCACGGCGTGCCGCGGATCCGCGTCGGTCACCACCCCGCTCACGTCCTCCCACGGCAGCACCCGGAACCGAGACGCGGCGCCGATCTTCTCGGACGACGCGAGGATGTACGTCTCCGCGGCCCGCCCCGCCAACGCCCGTTTCATGGCGGCCTCTTCGGCGTCCCCGGTGGTCAGTCCCGCCTCGGGATGGACGCCGGTCACGCCGAGCAGGCACAGATCGGCGGAGACGTTCCGCGCCGCCTCCACGGCCGCGGCCCCGCAGGCCACCGCCGAGTGCTTGAAGATCCGCCCCCCGAGGAGGAACACCTCGGCGGCGGGATGTTCCAGCAGCGCGGTCGCGACGGTCGGGCTGTGCGTGATCACCGTGCAGTCCAGGCCGACCGGCAGGGCGCGGGCGACGGCGAGCGCGGTGGTCCCGCCGTCCAGGATCACGGCGCTCCCCGGCCGTACCAGACCCGCGGCCACGGCGGCGACCTTCCGCTTCCCGTCGGGTGTGACGCCCTGCCGGGCGGCGTAGTCCACGACGGCCGGGGAGACCGGCAGGGCCCCGCCGTACACCCGCTGGCACAGTCCCTCCGCCGCGAGGTCGCGCAGGTCGCGCCGCACGCTGTCCTCGGAGATCCCGAGGCCGGCGGCGACGTCCTTGGCGACGACCTTGCCCTCCCGCGCGAGCAGACCCAGCAGATGGTCCCGCCGTTCAGCAGCCAGCATGCACACTCTCTCCTGTTCTTGCACGTTTCTGCGTGTACTGTAGCGCGCCATGACCACCGACCTCCCCCGCCCCGGCGTCGACACCCCCGACCACCGGGGCCGCACGCACCTCGACCGGGCCGGACGCGACCTGACCCGCAACCCCGATGTCCGCGTCCGCGACGTGGAGTTGACCTCCCGAGGCTGGCACGTCCTGCGCCGCACCACGTACGACTACCGCCGCCGCGACGGCAGTTGGGTCACCCAGCAGCGCGAGACGTACGACCGGGGCAACGGCGCCGTGGTCCTCCCCTACGACACCGAGCGCCAACGCGTCCTGCTGGTACGCCAGTTCCGCTACCCCGCGTACGTCAACGACCACCCCGACGGCATGCTCGTCGAGGCCGCCGCCGGACTCCTGGACGACGACACCCCCCTGACCGCGATCCGCCGCGAGGCGACGGAGGAACTCGGCGTCACCCTCGGCCCCCTCACCCACGTCTTCGACGTGTACATGAGCCCCGGCTCGGTGACCGAGCGCCTGCATTTCTACGCCGCCCCCTACACCCCCGCCGACCGCACCGGCCCCGGCGGCGGCCTCGCGGAGGACGGCGAGGACATCGACGTACTGGAACTCCCCTTCGCCGAGGCCCTGGCCATGATCCGCGACGGGCGGATCGCGGACGGCAAGACGATCATGCTGCTCCAGTGGGCCGCCCTCGACGGACCCTTCGGCAGTTGATTCGCGCCATACAGCCCGTTTCGTGCGGGAAGACCCCCCGAACGGGGTACGAGAGAGGTATGGGCGCTCGTACACGGACCCGGGTGCGCGGCTGGCGGTGGCGGAGCAATCCGCTGCGCCGTCCGTCGGACGTCGTCGAGGGGTGGACGGTGCTGGCGCTGGCCGTACTGCTGCTGGTGGCCGCGCCGCTGGTCGGCGTGCTGGCGGGGGTGTGGGCGCAGCAGGAGGGG
>NZ_LIRL01000200.1 GCF_001419795.1 Streptomyces niveiscabiei | reverse complement strand
GAGGGGAGGCGGGCCAGGAGGGCGCTGGGGTCCGCCGGGCTGACGACCAGCGTCACGCGTGTGGCCCCGCAACGCAGCCCCGTCGGGTCCAGGGTCAGGGAGTCGCCCTGGAGGCGGGCTCCGGGGGCCGTCGGCTGGTTGAAGAAGACGAAGTCCGCGTCGCCGCGGACCTTGCCGCCGTCGTCGGTGATCAGGGCGCTGACGTCGAAGGGGCCCGGTACCCGGAAGGTCCACGCGCCGCTCGGGAGGGCCGTGTTGCCCCCGGGTACCAGTTCGCTCATCGTGCCGCCCCGCTGTCGTTCCGTACCCCTCCAACGGGCGGACCGGCGTGGCGGTTCCCGCCGGTCAGTCCAGCGCGATGTCCGGCGCCAGGTCGTCGTACCGCTCGGGGACCGGCGCGGGGGAGACGCGGGACTGGGCGCGCTTGCCGCAGAACGCGGACTCCAGGGTGCGCAGCATCGTGGTGTGCACGCGCGAGCTGTTGGAGACGTTCGCGAGGGCGGCGAGGCTGCGGCGGCCGTCCTTCGTGGTGAACGCGTAGGTGTAGTAGCCCTGGACCGCGCCCGTGTGCCCGTACACCGACACGCCGCAGGACAGGGTCCGCCGGCGCAGGCCGAGGCCGTACGCCTGGCCGGTGCCGGCCGGGACCCACTTCTGCATCTGCGCGAGCTGCGCGGCCGACATCAGCTTGCCGCGCATGAGGGCCGACAGGAACGTGTCGAGGTCCTTCGCGCTGGAGATCATCGCGCCCGCGCTCTGCGCCCAGGACACGGTCTGCCGGGTCGCGTCGACGAGGGGCCTGCCCGCCTTGTCGGGGGTGAGGTACCCGCGCGTGTGGCGGCCGGGGATCGCGGTGCCGGGGTGGACGTACACGGTGTCGGTCAGCTTCAGCGGCTTGACGATCCGCTTCTGGTACTCCGCCGCGACGGAACGCCCGGTGAGCTTCTCGATCAGCATTCCGGCGACCACGAAGTTCGTGTTGGAGTACCGGTAGGGGCCGCCCGGTTTCGTGGTGCGCGGGTGGCGCAGGGAACGGGCGACGAGCTGACGGTAGGTGAAGACCTTCGTGCGGACCGCCTCGAACCCGGAGACGGAGTTGGCGAACATGTCGTTGCTGTAGTCGTACAGGCCGCTGCGGTGGCTCAGGACGTGCCGGACGGTGATCCGGTTGTCCGGCAGCAGCTTCGGCAGGTACTGGTTGACCGGCGCGTCGAGCCGCAGTTTGCGTTCGTCGACGAGCTGGAGCAGGACGACCGCCGAGAACACCTTGGTGACGCTGCCGATCCGGAACCGGTCGGCGGTACTGAGCGCCCGTTTCGTCCCCCGGTCGGCGACGCCGACGGTGACCTGACGGACCGTGCCCCGGTCGTCGACGCGGGCCAGCGCTCCGGGCGCCCCCTGACTGCGGGCGGTGTTCAGGACGTTGCGCAGACCCGTCATGTCGGGTCCCGGTGCCGCCGCCGCGTGGGCGGGGCTGTTCAGCAGGGACAGGAACACGGCTCCCGTGAGCGCTCCACCGGCCAGCCGTCTCCACTTCGAGCGCGTCAAGCTTCCTCCGCTTCCTCACCACTCCGAGGCCGACGCACAGGTGACGTGCCGTCACCCGGCGTGCGTCGCTGACGCGCCTCAGTATTGCCCCGGAGGGTGAGGAAACCGATGACCCGCGCGCGGGCGGATCCGTCGGGTTATCTCACCGGTGCAGGGAGCGGGCCCAGTCCGCGGGCACCCGCCCCGCCGGACCCGGCACCGCCTGGTCCTCGGGGCGGCTCACCGGCGGCGCCAGCTCGGGCCCCGTCTCGTACAGTTCGTCGCGCGCGTAGTCCCAGAACCAGCCCTCCCCGGGCTCGAAGCTGCGCACCACGGGATGCCCGGTCGCCTTGTAGTGGCCCGTCGCGTGCTGCGCGGGCGAGGAGTCGCAGCAGCCGACGTGCCCGCACTGCGCGCACCGGCGCAGGTGGAACCACCACCCGCCCGCCGCGTCGCAGTCCACGCACCCCGGCCCGCTGGGCGGCACGGCCGGGTCGACACCGGCGAGTTCGGTCATGACGGGTCCTCCTCGGGGAGCGGTGCGGTCAGCGGCAGCAGCACCTGGAACCGGGTGTCCCCGGGGACGGACTCCACGTGCAGGCTGCCGTGGTGCTTGTTGACGACGATCCGCCACGAGATGTCGAGACCGAGTCCGGTGCCCTCGCCGACCGGCTTGGTCGTGAAGAACGGGTCGAAGATCCGGTCGCGGATGTCGGCGGGTACCCCGCTGCCGGTGTCGCGGAACTCCACGAGCAACTGCTCGCCCTCGCGCGCGGTGCGGATCGTCAGGGTGCCCTCGCCGTCCATCGCGTGGACGGCGTTGTCGATGAGGTTCGTCCACACCTGGTTGAGTTCCGCCGGATATGCGGGAACTTCCGGGAGCGTCCGGTCGTAGTCCTTCACAACGGCGATGGTCTTGCCGAGTTTGCCGGAGAGCATGAGGAGGGTGCTGTCGAGAAGCTCATGGACGTCGACGTCGCGGTAGGGGGCGCGGTCGAGCTGCGAGTACTGCTTCGCGGCGTCGACCAGATGCGAGACGCGGCTGGTGGAGTCCTCGATCTCGGACATCAGCAGCTCGGTCTCGACCGTGTAGTTGAGCCAGCCAACCGCCCCGGGGAGGATCTCCTCGCCGACCGCCGCCGCGACCTGCTCCAGCCAGTCCACGTCGAGCCCGGCCTGCACGAAGGTCGGCGCGAGCCGCCACCCCTCGGCCAGGCCGCGCTCGTCGAGCCAGTCGGCGATCACGTCCTCCCGGTCGGACGCCTCGATCGGGCTCAGCGCGGGCGCCTTGCCGACCCGCTCGGCCGTCCGCTCCTGGATCTCGATCAGCCGTGTCAGCGCCTCGCGGTCGTAGGGCCCCGAGGCGATCACGGCGAGCTTGTGCCGCATCTTCGCCACCCGCTCCCGCAGCGCCGCCGTCGCGCGCACGGCAGCCGCCGCCGGGTTGTTCAGCTCGTGCGTGAGGCCCGCCGACAGCGAGCCCAGCGCGAGGAGCCGCTCCCGCTGCGCGACCGTCCGCTGCGTGTTGCGGGAGCCGAAGAACATGCCCTCCAGCATGTGCACGGCCATCGGGAACCACTCCCGCATCATCGCCGCGAAGGCCTCGGACGGCAGCACGAAGAACCGGGACGGCTCGGTCACCCGCATCGACCCGGCGTACACCTGCGGCACCCGCTCGCCGAGGAACGCCTGCATCGACCCCGAGTACACGCCGCGCTGCGAGGTCCGGTTGATCTCCACGTCGTCCCCGCCGACCCGCCGCGACAGCACGACGGTGCCCTGGATCATCACGTAGAAGCAGGTCGCCGGCTCACCCTCGGTGTACACCGGGCCCGGCTCGAACTTCTCGACCCGGCCCACCGCGCACAGCCGCCCGAGCTGCTCCGGGGTCAGGTCCTCGAACAGGAACAGCGACCCGATCTCCGCCGGGTCGCAGGGCAGCACGACCCCGCTCACGACTGCTCCAGGTACCGGTGGACGAGCATCACGGCCATGGCTCCCTCTCCTACGGCGGACGCGACCCGCTTCGCGGACTCCGCGCGCGCGTCCCCGGCGACGAACACCCCGGGCACGCTGGTCTCCAGGTGGTACGGCGGCCGGTCCAGCTCCCAGCCCGCCGGGGGCCGCCCGTCCGGCGTCAGGTCCGGCCCGGCCAGGATGAAGCCGCGCCCGTCGCGCAGCACCGTCTCGTCGAGCCAGTCCGTCAGGGGCGCCGCCCCGATGAACACGAACAGCCACTGCGCGTCGACCAGTTCGCTCGCCCCGGTCACCGCGTCCCGCAGGGTGAGCTGCTCCAGGTGGTCGGTGCCGTGAGCCGACTCGACGACCGTGTGCGGGCGCACCGAGATGTTCGGCGCCTGCTCGATCTGCTGGATCAGGTAGTGCGACATCGACGCCGACAGGTCGGGGCCGCGCACCAGCAGCGTCACCGACTTCGCGCCCTTGGCCAGGTACATCGCCGCCTGCCCGGCCGAGTTCGCGCCGCCCACGATGTACACGTCGTGCCCCTGGCAGGACGGCGCCTCCGTCAGCGCCGACCCGTAGAACACCCCGCGCCCCGTCAGCTCCTGGGCCCCGGCGCACTCCAGCTGCCGGTACGACACGCCCGTCGCGAGGATCACGCTGTGCGCCGCGACCGACGAGCCGTCCGCGAACCGCACCACCCGCGCGGAGCCGTTCACCTCCAGGCCCGTCACCTCGCGCGCGGTGAGGATCTCCGCCCCGAACTTCGCCGCCTGACGGCGCGCCCGCTCGGTGAGCTGACCGCCGGACACCCCGTCGGGGAAGCCCAGGTAGTTCTCGATGCGCGAACTCTGCCCCGCCTGCCCGCCGGTCGCCGACCGCTCCACGAGCACCGTCCGCAGCCCCTCCGACGCCCCGTACACCGCCGACCCGAGCCCCGCGGGGCCGCCGCCGATCACCACCAGGTCGTAGAAGTCGGCCGTCGGTGTCGTCGCCAGGCCCACGCGCGCGGCCAGCTCCGAGTCGCCCGGCTCGACCAGCGGAGCGCCCTCCGCGGTGATCACCAGCGGCAGCCGCTCGCCGTCCGCGCCGGCCGCCGCGAGGAGGCGCCGGCCCTCCGGCTCGTCCGAGGAGTACCACCGGTAGGGCACCTGGTTGCGGGCCAGGAACTCCCGCACCTGCGAGGAGCGCGCCGACCAGCGGTGCCCGACCACCTTCGTCGTCGGCACCGGCCGGTGGTCGCTGCGCCGCCACGCCTCCAGCAGGTCGTCCAGGACCGGGTAGAGCTTCTCCTCCGGCGGGTCCCACGGCTTCAGCAGGTAGTGGTCCAGGTCGACCACGTTGATCGCGTCGATCGCCGCGTTCGTGTCCGCGTACGCCGTCAGGAGCACCCGGCGCGCGCCCGGATACACGTCCAGCGCCTGCTCCAGGAACTCGATGCCGTTCATCTGCGGCATCCGGTAGTCCGCGAGGATCACCGCGACCAGGTCGCCCCGCAGCTTCAGCTCCCGCAGCGCCTCCAGCGCCGACTCGCCGGACTCGGCACGCACGATACGGTGCCCGGCGCCGTAGCGGCGCCTCAGATCGCGGGCGACGGCGCGGGAGACCCCCGGGTCGTCGTCCACGGTCAGGATGACGGTCCGCGCTGTTTCGGCGGCCTGTGTCATACGTTTTCCACCCCGGGTGCTCAGGTCCAGGGCGTGCGGCCCTGGGCGACACCGGCCATCGTAGGGTCGGAGGGGAACAAGCGCTCGGCCTCGCGGGCACCCCGCGGGGCCACGACCGGGAAAGGCGGTGCCATGACGGCCCCGATCACGGCAGGCTTCGACGGTACGGACGAGAGCCGGGCCGCCCTGTCCTGGGCGGCCCGCGAGGCCGTACGGCAGGACGCGGCGCTCAGGATCGTGCACGCCTGGGAGGTCCATCCGGACGCCACCGTCGACCACGCCACGCAGGAGGGCTGGGCCCGGGAGGCCGTCTCGGGGGCCGCCCGGGAGGTCACCGCGCGCCACCCCGGCCTCCCGGTGACCTGGGAGGCCGTCGAAGGCCCCGTCGTCGAGACGTTGACGGGCGCCGATGACCTCCTGGTGCTCGGCTCGCGCGGACACGGCGCCGTCGTCGGGTTCCTCCTCGGCTCCGTCGGCCAGCAGGTCGTCGCCGACGCCGCCCACCCCGTCGTCCTGGTCCGCGCCGGAGACGACGCCGCGCACGAGGCCGCAGGGCGCGACGTCGTCGTGGGCCAGGAGGGCGAGCCCGAGGACAGCGCGGGCGCGCTGGAGTTCGCGTTCCGCACGGCCGAGGCGCGCGGCGCGCGCGTACGGGTCGTCCGTGCCTGGACGCTGCCCCCGGTGTTCGCCTACAGCCCCGGCTCGATCATGCTCCTCGACGAGGCCGGCGGACCCGAACCGTTCGAGCAGAAGGCCCTCGCCGACGCCGTACGCCCCTGGCGCGAGCGGTTCCCGAAGGTGCCCGTCGTCGAGCACGTCGAGATGGGCAGCGCCGGACAGGTGCTCCTCGCGGCGGCCGGGGAGGCCCAGTTGGTCGTCGTCGGGCGCCGGGCGCGGCGTACGGCCGTCGGCGCGCGCATCGGGTCCGTGGCGCACGGCGTGCTGCACCACGCGCCCTGCCCGGTGGCCGTGGTGCCGCACGCCTGAGGCTCACCCGGGTCATTCGGGGATCGTCGGCTCCAGGGTCTCGCGGGCCTTGGGGAGGATGTTCTCGATGTAGTCCTTGACGGCTTCTTCGAGGCCGATGTCGTGCTGGGCGCGCTCGGACAGGTACCAGCGGTGCTCCAGCAGCTCGTGGTAGATCTCCGCCGGGTCCATCTGGCCGCGCGCCTCCAGCGGCACTTCGCGCACGGTCGGCCGGAACACGTCCCGCACCCAGCGGTGCGCCAGCACCTCCGGGCGGGCCGCCAGGGGGTCGCCGGGCGCGTAGTCGTCCTGGGTGGCCATCCACGACTCCAGGTCGCTCAGCAGCCGCCTGGCCTGGTTCTCCTCCGTGTCGAGCCCCGTCAGCCGCAGCAGCTGGCGCTGGTGGTGGCCGGCGTCCACGACCTTCGGCACGAACGTGACCGTGTCGCCGTTGGAGGAGTGCTCGATCTGCATCTCGGCGACGTCGAAACCCAGCTCGTTCAGCCGCCGGATGCGCCGCTCGATGTAGTGGTACTTGCCCGCCGGGTACACCGAGGTGCGGGTCAGCTCCTCCCACAGCTCGCAGTAGCGCCGGTAGATCTCCTGCCCGAACTCGATCGCGTCGATCGACGGGTGCAGGGCGCCCGACGCCTCCAGGTCGAGCAGCTCCCCGCTGATGTTCACGCGCGCGAGGTCCACGTCGTACTCCCGCTGCCCCGGGGACAGCTGCGGGTGGAGGTCGCCGGTCTCCGCGTCCACCAGGTACGCCGCGTACGCGCCCGCGTCGCGCCGGAACAGGGTGTTGGACAGCGAGCAGTCGCCCCACGCGAACCCGGCCAGGTGCAGGCGCACCAGGAGCACCGCGAGGGCGTCCATCAGCCGGTGCATCGTCGCGGGGCGCATCGTCGTCTCGAACATCGACCGGTACGGCTGCGAGCCGCCCAGGTGCCGGGTCACGAGCACGGACTCCAGGGGCTCGCCCGCCTCGGTCGTGCGGCCCGTCACGACCGCCAGCGGGTCGACGGCCGGGATGCCGAGGCGGTCCAGGTCGCGCAGCAGCTCGTACTCGCGCAGGGCGGGCCGCTCGGCCAGCTCCTTGACGGCGATCACCTCGTCGCCCGCGCGCGCGTAGCGCACGACGTGCCGCGAGATGCCGCGCGGCAGCGGGACGAGGACCTCCTCGGGCCACTCCTCCAGCGGGACGTCCCACGGCAGCTCCAGCAGGAGAGCCGGATGCTCCGGAGTGGTCGCACTTATCTGCAAAGCCATGGCCTGACCTTAAACGTCCATCCCGCGCCGTAAACGTCCGCCCCGCGCGCGGAACGCACGGCACCTACAGATCGAAAACTCGTTCGAGTGAAGAAGTCGCCCGGCTCTTTCGATGCGCTGATGTATCCGATACGTTTCTGTATCGAACGGGGATCTCGAACACGAGGACGGCGAACGGAGGTACGGACATGGCCGACGACACGAACACCCCCCGCGTCACCAGACGCCGCGTCCGCACCCGCGCCAACCTCCTCGCCGCCGCGTTCACCGTCTTCGCCGCCAAAGGGTTCGGCCGGGTCTCCATCGAGGAGATCTGCGAGGCCGCCGGGTACAGCCGGGGCGCCTTCTACTCCAACTTCGACAGCCTCGACGAGCTGTTCTTCGCGCTGTACCGCCAGCGCGCCGACCTCATCGCCGAGCAGGTCGCCGGAGCGCTCGCGCAGGACGGCCCCGGGCTCGACGTACCGGAAGCCGTCGACCGCGTCTCCGACGTCCTCCTCCTCGACCACGACTGGCTGCTCGTCAAGACCGACTTCCTCGTGCACGCGGCCCGGGACCCGGAGGTCGCCGAGAGCCTCCTCGGGCACCGCGCGCGCCTGCGGGGCGCCATCACCGACCGGCTCGCCGAGACCCCCGTCCCCCCGGTCCTCGGCGACGCCCCCGCCGCCGCGCACGCGGTGATCGCCGCCTACGACGGCGTCACCACCCAACTCCTGCTGGACAAAGACGTCGAGCGCGCCCGCGCCTGGCTGAAACAACTGCTCACCGCGCTGCTGACGGACGGCAGCGACACCATCGGATGAAGGGACGGGCGTCATGGACGCGGACGTCATCGTCGTCGGAGCCGGACTCGCCGGGCTGGTCGCCGCGCACGAACTGACCAGCAGGGGCCGCCGGGTCGCCCTGGTCGACCAGGAGAACGCCGCCAACCTCGGCGGCCAGGCGTACTGGTCCTTCGGCGGGCTCTTCCTCGTCGACTCCCCGGAACAGCGCCGCCTCGGCATCAAGGACTCCCTCGACCTCGCCTGGAGCGACTGGCAGGGCAGCGCCGGCTTCGACCGCACCGAGGACGAGGACTCCTGGGCGGTGCGCTGGGCGCGGGCCTACGTCGAATGGGCGGCCGGCGAGAAGCGGACCTGGCTCGCCGGGCACGGCATCTCCTTCGTCCCCACCGTCGGCTGGGCCGAGCGCGGCGACCTGCGCGCCGACGGCCACGGCAACTCCGTACCCCGCTTCCACGTCGCCTGGGGGACGGGCACCGGTGTCGTCGAACCTTTCGTGAAGTACGCCAGGCAGGCCGCGAAGGACGGGCTGCTCACCTTCCACCACCGCCACCGCGTGGACGAGCTGGTCGTCGAGGACGGCACCGCCAAGGGCGTGCGCGGCACGGTCCTGGCGCCCGACGACTCCGCGCGCGGGGTGGCCTCCAGCCGGGAGGCGATCGGCGAGTTCGAGCTCACCGCGCAGGCCGTCGTCGTCACCTCGGGCGGCATCGGCGGCAACCACGACATCGTGCGCCGGTACTGGCCCGAGCGGCTCGGCACCCCGCCCGCCGAGATGGTCACCGGCGTCCCCGCGTACGTCGACGGCCGGATGCTCGACATCAGCGCCGACGCGGGCGTACGGCTCGTCAACCGCGACCGCATGTGGCACTACACCGAGGGCATCCAGAACTGGAACCCGGTCTGGCCCGGCCACGGCATCCGCATCCTGCCCGGACCGTCCTCGATGTGGTTCGACGCCCTCGGCCGCCGCCTCCCCGACCCCTGCCTGCCCGGCTACGACACCCTCGGCACGCTCAAGCACCTGCGCACCACCGAGGACATCGCCGGGTACGACCACTCCTGGTTCGTGCTCTCGCAGAAGATCGTCGAGAAGGAGTTCGCGCTCTCCGGGTCCGAGCAGAACCCCGACATCACCGCCAAGGACCGCAAGGCCGTCCTGCGTGACCGGCTCCTCGGCAAGGGCGCCCCCGCCCCCGTCCAGGCGTTCCTGGACCACGGCGCCGACTTCGTCATCGCCGATACCCTGGAGCGGCTCGTCGAGAAGATGAACGGCCTCACCGACAAGCCGCTCCTCGACGCGGACACCCTGCGCCGCCAGATCAAGGCCCGCGACCTCCAGATCGCCAACCCCTACAGCAAGGACGCCCAGGTCCAGGGCATCCGCAACGCCCGCCGCTACATCGGCGACCGCCTCGGCCGCGTCGCCACCCCGCACCGCATCCTCGACCCCGCCTCCGGCCCCCTCATCGGCATCAAGCTGCACATCCTCACCCGCAAGACCCTCGGCGGCATCCAGACCGACCTCCAATCCCGCGCGCTGGCCGCCGACGGCACACCGATCGCGGGCCTGTACGCGGCCGGCGAGGTCGCCGGCTTCGGCGGCGGCGGAGTCCACGGCTACAACGCGCTGGAAGGCACCTTCCTCGGCGGCTGCCTCTTCTCGGGCCGCGCGGCGGGCAGGGCGGCAGCCGAACAGACGAGGTGAGCCCGGCCCCGTCAGCCCAGCAGACGCAGCAGTACCGCCGCGTGGCTCTCCTCCTGTGACTTCACCGCCGTCACCAGCGTGACCGTCCCCGACGCGGCCGACTTCCGTAGACGAGACAGGGATTCGGCCGCTGCGGGGGCGGTCAGTTCCGCCTCGTACCGGCTCGCGAACTCCTCGTACGAGCCCTGGCCCGCGTGGTACCACCGGCGCAGCTCGTTCGAGGGGGTCAGGTCCTTGGGCCACTCGTCGATGTGCGCCGCCTCCTTGGAGAGGCCGCGTGGCCAGAGGCGGTCGACGAGGACGCGGACGCCGTCGTCCGGCTCGGGCGGGTCGTAGACGCGGCGGATACGGGCAGTCATAAGGGCGAGCCTAGGGGGCGGGCGGGGCGTCACGCTGTGTGGTTTGACCTGAATGGGGGGCGAATACCGGGTGCCGGTTCCCTAATCTGAGGGGCGTTTGATCACACATCGGATGATCCGCCTTCAGCTGGGAGTGCTTGTGACCCTCAGACGTTCCGCTCTCGCGGTACCCGCTGCCGCTCTCACCGCCGTACTCGTCGCCGCGAACCCCGCGGCGGCGGGCCCGGTCGGGGACGCCGGTGTGGGCGACCCGTACTTCCCGCTCGCCGGGAACGGCGGCTTCCACGTCGCCCACTACGACCTGACGCTCGGTTACGACCCGGCGAAGAAGCACCTCGACGGCAAGGCCGTGCTGACCGCGCGCGCCACCCAGGACCTCACCCGCTTCGACCTCGACTTCACCGGCCCGAAGATCACCGGCCTCACGGTCGACGGCCGCGCCGCCGCCTACCGCCGCTCCGGCCAGGAACTCGTCGTCACCCCGCCGCGCACCCTGCGCAAGGGCCGGCCCTTCCGCGTCACCGTCACCTACCAGGGCACCCCCGCCCCGGTCACCGACCCGGACGGCTCGCTCGACGGCTGGATCCCCACCGACGACGGCGCGTTCGTCGCTGGGGAGCCGCAGGGCGCGATGACCTGGTTCCCGGCGAACAACCACCCGCTCGACAAGGCGTCGTACGACGTCACGATCACCGTCCCCCAGGGCCGCACGGCCGTCGCCAACGGCGTGCTCCTCGGCCAGTGGACGAAGAACGGCCGCACCACCTTCCGCTGGCAGCAGCGCGAACCCATGGCCGCCTACCTCGCCACCGCGACCGTCGGCACTTTCAAGGTCCGCCAGTACACGACGAAGAGCGGCATCAAGGTGTACGACGCCGTCGACCCGCGCGAGGCGAACGCCGCCGACCCCGTCCTCAAGAAGCTGCCGTCCGTGCTGGAGTGGGAGAGCAAGCTGTTCGGGCCGTACCCGTTCCGCGCCGCCGGATCGATCGTCGACCACGCGCCGCAGGTCGGCTACGCCCTGGAGACCCAGACCCGGCCCGTGTACGACCGCGCGCCGGGCCTCTCCGTCCTCGTCCACGAGAGCGCCCACCAGTGGTTCGGCGACTCCGTGTCCCTGACCTCGTGGAAGGAGATCTGGCTCAACGAGGGCTTCGCGACGTACGCGGAGTGGCTGTACGACGAGCAGCACGGCGGGGACAGCGCGCAGAAGACGTTCGACGCGCTGTACGCGCGGCCCGCGGGCGACGGGCTGTGGAAGTTCCCGCCCGGCAACCCCGGCAGCGGGGCGAACATCTTCGGCCAGCCCGTGTACGCGCGCGGCGCGATGACCCTGCACGTGCTGCGGAAGGCCGTCGGCGACCGCGCCTTCTTCCGCATCCTGCGCGCCTGGGCCGCCGAGCACCGCGACGGGCACGGCACCACCGCCCAACTCCAGAAGCTCGCCGAGCGGACCTCCGGCAAGAACCTCGCGCCGCTCTTCCGCACCTGGCTGTACACGGCGGGCAAGCCGAAGCTCTCCTAGCGGCTTCCGGGAACCTCGTCGGCCCCGCCCCTGCCGCCCACCGGACGCGGCGGGGGCGCGCCGGCAACAACGCGCCGACAACAACGCGCCGGCAACAACGCGCCGGCTCACTGCTCCCGCAGCCCCCACGGCGAGCCGTACTCCGTCAGCAGGTCCAGGTACGGCCGCGCCGGGAACGCCTCCGGCCCCAGGACGCCCGCCCCCGACCAGACGCCGGACGCGAGGAGTTCGAGGGCGACGACGGGGTTCACGGCCGTCTGCCAGACGACCGCCTGGCTGCCGTACTCGGCCATCGACCACTCGTTGTCGACGACGTGGTACAGGTACACCTCGCGCGGCGCACCGTCCTTCGTGCCCCGCACCCACGTGCCCGCGCACGTCTTGCCCCGCATCCGTTCGCCGAGGGAGGCCGGGTCGGGCAGGCAGGCGGCGACGACGTCCCGGGGCGAGACGGCGACCGGGCCGCCGGCGGTCGGCACGGTCACCGGGGCCGTGCGGTCCAGCTCCAGCCGGTGCAGCGTCCTGAGGGTGTCGACGAACTCCTTGCCGAGCCCGTACTTGAACGTCACCTTGCGGGCGTCCACCCAGCGCGGCACGAGGAGCACCTCCTCGTGCTCGACGTTCACGCACTCGACCTCGCCGATGCCCTCGGGGAAGTCGAACACCTCGGGCTCGCTGAACGGCGCGGTGGTGTACCAGCCCCGGCCGGCCTCGTAGACGACCGGCGGGTTCAGGCACTCCTCGATCGTCGTCCAGATGTTGAAGGACGGCGCGAAGTCCAGCCCCTCGACGGTGAGGTTCGCGCCGTCGCGGATGCCGATCTCCTCGATGTCGTCGAAGAGTTCGTCGGCCGCGTACCGGGCGAACACGTCCGACAGACCGGGCTCCACACCCATGCCGACCAGCGCGAGCGCCCCCGCCTCGGCCCACTCCCCGGCCCGCGCGAACTGGGCGTCGCCGAGCTTGACGCCGCACTCCTCGTACGGGCGGTCCGGGTGCGGGCGCGACAGGGACATCGCCATGTCGACATAGGTGGCGCCCGTCGCGTACGCCGCCTCGAACAGGGGCAGGACGAAACGCGGGTCGGTCGCGTTCAGCAGGACGTCGCAGCCGTGCCGGACCAGCAGGTCACGGACGGCCCGCTGGTCGGAGGCGTCGACGGACGCCGCCGTGAAGCGGTCGTCGCCGTCGAGCGCCGCCACGGCCGCCGCCGCACGGGCGGGGTCGTAGTCGGCGACCACCATCGCCTCGAAGAACGGGCGCCGGGCCGCGATCCGGGTGATGGCGGTCCCCACGCCACCGGCTCCCACGAGCAGTACACGCATGACAGGGCTCCTCTGCTGTCGATATGTCGCTACAGGGGGTGCGCGCGCCTTACGAGGATCCAACGCGCCGGGGTGCCGTAAGGTCAATGGCGTTGGCATAAGGAGGTCCCGTGGCCAAACAGGTCGTCCCCGAGGAGAAGCGCCGGCGCCGCCGCCCCACCAAGAGCGGCACGCTCCTGTCCGAGGAACTCATCGTCGGTACGGCGCTGAGGCTGCTGCGCGAACACGGCTCGGCCGGCCTCACCGCCCGCCGCCTCGGCCTCGCCCTCGACTGCGACCCCAGCGCCCTGTACCGGTACTTCCGGGGCATGGACGACCTGACGCTCGCGATCGGCGACGCCCTCATCGGTCAGGCCCTGCACGGCTGGCGCCCCACGGGCGACTGGCGCGCCGACCTGCACGCGGTGGGGCTGCGGATCTACGAGGCGTACGTCGCCCACCCCCAGGCCGCGCAGCTCACCGCGAGCCGTGTGACGGGGCGCGCGAACGAACTCGCCGCCGACGAAGCCGTGCTGGACATCCTGCGGCGGGCCGGGTTCCCGCTGGCGGAGACCGTGCGGATCTACCACGCGTTCATCGACCAGACCCTCGGGTTCGCGGCCCTCGACGCGGCGTCCCTGGCCCTGCCGCGCGCCTCCCAGCGGGCCGACGACGCCAAGTGGCAGTCCACGTACGCGCGCCTGCCGGCAACCACGCACCCCAGGATCGCCGAGGCGGCGCCGCTCCTCACGACGCACATGGTGACCAGCGCCTATCCGACGGCGCTGGAGATGCTGCTGGACAGCGCCGAGGCGCGGCTCAGCGCAGGAAGGCGCGGGCGGTAGCGGTGACGGCCTCGGCGACGGCCGCGAGGGCGGGGGAGTCGAGTCGCCACTGCTGCCAGAACAGCGGTACGTCCAGCGGCAGTTCGGGCGCGAGGGACAGCAGCCGGCCGGCCGCGAACAGAGGCGCCGCCTGGACCTCCGGCACCATGCCCCAGCCGAGTCCGGCCGCGACCGCGTCGAGGTAGCCCTCGGAGGTCGGTACGGCGTGCCGCAGCGAACTCGCGCCGGCCCCGCCCAGCCGCCGGACGAACGTGTCCTGGTGCTGGTCCTGCCGGTCGAAGACGACCACGGGGGCCTCGGTGAGGGACCGCGCGAACGGGCCGGTGAGATGGCGGGCCGCGAAGTCGGGGCGGGCGGACGCGAGGTAGCGCATCGTGCCCAGCGGGCGCACCGAGCAGCCGGTGACCGGCTCGGCGGAGGCCGTCACCGCCGCCATCACCAGCCCCTCGCGCAGGAGCTGTGCCGTACGCGTCTCGTCCTCGCGGTGCAGTTCGAAGCTCAGGTGCGGTTCCTGCGGGACCTTGCCGAGCGCGGGCAGGAACCAGGTCGCCAAGGAGTCCGCGTTCACCGCGACCGACACCCGCGTCGCCTCGCCCTCGCCGCTCATCCCCAGCTCGGACCGCGTGTCGCGCTCCAGCCGGGCGAGCTGGCGCGCGAACCGTACGACGATCTCCCCGGACTCCGTCGGCCGTACCGGCTTGGTGCGCAGCAGGAGCACCCGCCCCGTCCGCTGCTCCAGCGCCTTCACGCGCTGGCTCACCGCCGACGGCGTCAGGTGCAGGGCCGAGGCCGCCGCGTCGAACGTGCCCTCGTCGACGACCGCGAGGAGCGTGCGCACCTGGTCCAGGGGAAGATCCGTCATCACGAGCGCTAATGATACGTAAGAATCTTTAGCTGTACGCGCGGTGATCGGCTTCGTAGCGTGGACGGCATGCTCCCAGCACTCACCGCCGCCGCGGCCGGTTTCGGCACCGGTCTGTCCCTGATCGTCGCCATCGGCGCCCAGAACGCCTTCGTCCTGCGCCAGGGCGTCCGCCGGGACGCCGTCCTCCCCGTCGTCGCGATCTGCGCCCTGTCCGACGCCGCACTCATCGCCCTCGGCGTCGGGGGAGTGGGGGCGCTGGTCGTGGCCTGGCCGGGGGTGGTGAGCGCCGTCGGGTGGATCGGGGGCGCGTTCCTGCTCTGCTACGGCGCGCTCGCCGCGCGGCGTGTGCTCCGGCCGCAGGGCGCGCTGCTGGCCGAGGGGGACGCGGCCGGGTCCATGAAGCGTGCCGTGCTCACCTGCCTCGCGCTGACCTGGCTCAACCCCCACGTCTACCTGGACACCGTGTTCCTGCTCGGGTCCGTCGCCGCCGACCGTGGGTCCCTGCGCTGGGTCTTCGGGCTGGGCGCCGCGACCGCCAGCCTGTGCTGGTTCGCCGGGCTCGGGTTCGGGGCGCGGCTGCTCGGGCGGTTCCTGACACGGCCGTCCGCCTGGCGCGTGCTGGACGGGGCCGTCGCCGTGACGATGATCGCACTGGGGGTCACGCTGATCGCCGGGAGCTGAGGGCCGTACGGTGGTCCCGGCGGCGATCGGTGTAACGGGCAGGCAGGTGTGCGTGGACACGAGTGAGGACAGCGCGGCGGTCTCGGAGCCCGTGCCGGTGCGCAAGGGGTGGCGGCGGTTCGCCATGGACACGCGGCCGTTGCGGCGGCCCGCGTACCGGCGGCTGTGGTCGTCGACGATCGTCACGGCCGTGGGCAGCCAGCTGACGGCCGTCGCCGTGCCGAAACAGGTGTACGACATCACCGGGTCCTCGGCGTGGGTGGGGTACGCGAGCCTCGCCGGGCTCGTGCCGATGGTGGTGTTCGCACTGTGGGGCGGGGCCGTCGCCGACGCGGTGGACCGGCGCAAGCTGCTGCTGGTCACGAACTCCGGGATCGCCGTCACCTCGCTGCTGTTCTGGGTGCAGGCGTTCTCCGGGGTCGGTTCCGTCGGCGTGCTGATGGTGCTGCTCGCCGTGCAGCAGGCGTTCTTCGGGCTCAACTCCCCTGCGCGCAACGCGTCCATCGCCCGGCTGGTGCCCGCGCGGGAGCTGGCCGCCGCGAACGCTCTGGGGTCGACGGTCATGCAGACCGGGCTCGTCGCCGGGCCCCTGCTGGCGGGGGCGCTCATTCCCGTCGTCGGCCTGCCCGAGCTGTATCTGATCGACGCCGTCGCTCTGTGCGTGACCGTGTGGGCCGTCTACCGGTTGCCCGCGCTGCCGCCGCTCGGCGCGGGCGGGAGCCGGCGGGCCGGGGTGCGGGAGATCGCCGAGGGGTTCCGCTACATCTCCCGGCACAAGGTGCTGCTGCTGTCGTTCCTCGCCGACGTCGTCGCCATGGTGTTCGGCATGCCCCGGGCCCTGTTCCCGCAGCTCGCGGCCGAGACGTACGCGCCGTACGGGGAGGGGCTCGCGCTGGGGCTGCTCTTCGCGGCGATTCCCATCGGGGCGGTGCTGGGCGGGCTGTTCTCCGGGACGTTCTCCCGGGTCCGGCGGCACGGCGCGATGGTGATCGGGGCGGTGGTCGCCTGGGGCGCGGCCATCGCCCTGGTGGGGGTGAGCCTCAACCTGTGGTTCTCGGTGGCGTTCCTGATCGTCGCAGGGGTCGCGGACATGGTGTCCATGGTCTTCCGGGGCGCGATCCTGCTGTCCGCCGCGACCGACGAGATGCGGGGGCGGATGCAGGGGGTGTTCACGGTGGTGGTCGCCGGGGGACCCCGGCTCGCGGACGTCCTGCACGGCACGGCCGGAGCCGCGTTCGGCCCGAGGACGGCCGTCGCCGGGGGCGGGGTGCTGGTCGTGGTGGTGATGCTGGGGATCGCCACGGCCATGCCGGCACTGCGGAGATACCGCATCTGACCTACAGCGTCCCCCTCTTGTGCGCCTCCAGCAGTTTCCCCCTCGTCATCTCCAGCCGGTGCGCCAGGATCTCCGCCACCAGCCGCACCAGCGGCAGACCGAGCGTCGGGTCCTGTTCGCACAGGCGCAGTACCGGTTCCGCCTGGAACTCGTAGGCCCGTACCGGGCTGAACGCCTCCGCGCCGAAGTCCCACTCGTACGGGGAGAAGAGCCAGGACCAGCCCAGGAGGTCGCCGGAGCCGAGGCTCGCGACCGTGACGCGCTGCTGGGAGGTGACCTGCTGGTCGAGGCTCACCGCGCCGGAGCGGATGACCCAGAAGCGGTCGGCCGGGCCGCCGGCCTCGAAGATGCGGGTGTCCTCGGGGAAGGAGACCTCCTCGGCGAGGGTGAGCAGGTGTTCGCGCTGGGGCGGGGCGAGGGCGGTCAGGAGTTTGGTCGCTCTGGTCATGGCGCGGGGCTCCTCGGCGCGGGGCGTGTCGGACCCTCTGGGGGTTCCTGCGTTCCATTGGAGCGTGCCCGGGCGGCCAGGGCACCTCGGCGGGTGTGAAGAAAGGGGAAAGCCCTGGCTGGACGGGGGAAGCCAGCCAGGGCTGTCACACGGTGATGTCCGGAGGAGCAGTGCTTCGACTCCGTGCACCCCGTATGTATGAACCGTAAACCATCGAGGGAGATTTCGCGTACCCCCAAGCGGGTTGAGTGACCCGTTTCACTTTCACCCTTCCGGGGAACCGCCTCAAGTGGGCCGGTCTCAAAGGAAGTTCACAGGTTCGCTCAGGCCGCCAGCTCCCCCGACTCGGCCTTCACCGGCGCCCCCAGCGGACGCGCGAGCCCCACGACCGCCTCGTCGAGCCGCTGGAGATGACGCAGCACGCGGTCGGTGACCCGCCCGTACCGGGGCGTGCCGTACCGCCCCGGACGCAGCAGCGACGCGATGCTCGCCCCCGTACGGACGGCCGCGCCCTCGCCCCGGACATGCGCGGCGACCGCCCCGATGTTCGCCACGATCCGCTCACCCGCCCCGCGCAGCCGGGGATCGGCGGCGATGGACGGGTGCGTCGGCAGCAGCTCGGCCGTCGCCGCCAGCGAGCGCGCGTGGTACGCGCACGTCTCCAGCAGCGCCACGACGTACCGCGCCGTGTTCTTGCGGCTGCGCAGCGGCGACACCGGATGCGTCAGGGGCTGCGTCGCGGCCAGCAGGTCGGCAAGCGCCTGGTCGAGCTCGCGGGCCCGCTCCAGCAGGTCGTCCGCCTGCGCGCCGCTGAGCTGGTCCAGGGCGCCGGAGGTGACGTCCGCGAGGTGCTCCAGGACGGCTCCGAGGAGTTCGTCGGTACGCCGGTCCGTGTGCACCGGCAGCACCAGCGCCGCCGCGATCACCCCGCAGGCCGCCCCGAGGGCCGTCTCCTCGATCCGCAGGACCAGCACCGAGAGGCTGAAGGTGTGCAGCAGCGTGTACAGGACGCCGAGCGCGGCCGTCACGAAGAACGACATCAGCGTGTACGACAGGGGCGCGGTGTAGAACATCGCGAACACGCAGAGCAGGACCAGCGCGAACGCCGTCCACGTGTGCTGCCCGACCAGCCCGGCGAGCACCAGCCCCGCCGCCACGCCGAGGACCGTACCCAGCAGCCGCCGGTAGCCCTTGACCAGGATCTCGCCGGTCGACGCGGTGTTCAGGAAGACGATCCAGCAGGTCAGGACGGCCCAGTACCAGCGCTGCGAGGACAGGAACTCGCCGCCGACGATCGCCAGCGACGAGCCCACGGCGACCTGGAGTGCGGCCCGGGTCGTCGGCCGGGCGAGGCCCGTCTCCTCCGGCTCCTGCTCGGCCTCCAGCGCCGCGTCCTCCGCGTCGAGTTCCTCCCGGGAGCGGGCCGTCTCCGCCGTGTCGTCGGCGTCGTCCTGCGGGCCGTCCAGCACGATCCGCAGGCCCAGGACCGCGCGCGCGGCCTCTCCTATGCCCCGGAAGACGTCCTGCACGGCCGGCGGCCCCGCCGGGAGGTTCTCCTCGTCGCGGTAGCCGAGGAGGCGGTTGCGCAGGAACGACCGAGAGGTCCCGGCCGCCTCCGGTTCGCGCACGAGCAGGCGCAGCGCGGACAGGTCCCGGCGCAGGGTGTCCCGCGCGGCGTCCCGGGCCAGGAGCTTGCCGCCCTCGGGGACGGGCGCGCCGGGGAGGTGCAGGGTGAGCGTGTCCGCGCGTTCGGCGCTGCGGGCGGTCAGCAGGAGCAGGCCGAGGCGCTCGGCGGTGATCTCCGCGTCCGCGATCCGGCGCTGGACGAGCCGGGCCGACGCCTCGTCCGGGGTGCCCTCCTCCAGGCGGCTCTGGATCATCAGCGCCGACTCGTGCAGGCGCGCGGTGCGCTCACGCAAGTGCTCCAACGCCTTCTCGACGTCCTCGGGGCCCGCGTCCAGCAGCTCCAGCTGCGCGTCCAGTAGCTGCGCGAGGCGGGCGCGGAACGCCCTGCGCAGGCGGTGGAAGATACCGGCCGAGGTCTGCGGGACGAGGACGAACCGCGCGACCGCGCTGCACGCGAACGCCACGGCGACCGTGCCGAGGAACCCGGGCAGGCTCCCGGCGCGCACGCCGACGAACAGGGCGACGAAGTGGGTCTGGAACGCGATCATGCCGAGCGCGTGACCCCGGTCGCCGAACCGCCTCCCGTACACCGCGCCGAAGATCAGCGCGACGAAGAACACGTCCCCGACGACCACCAGCGAGTGCAGCAGCGTCGCCAGCGCGACCGACGCGGCGGCCACCGGCAGGCCCAGCGCCAGCGTCACCCCCTGCGGGCCGCGCCGCTTCTCCTGGATCGCGAACGTCGCGACCATCGCGGTGATCGCCCCCGCGACCAGATGCGACACGCCCACCCCGAACGGCGCCAGCACCGCGAGCGTCAACGCGATCGCCCCGGTCGTCCTGAGCCCCGCCGCGAGCCGCAACAGCCCCGGATCGGAGGCCGAGACCCTGTCCCACACCCGCCTGACCACTGTGTTCACGCGGCGTACTTTATGCGGGGCGGCTGGGAGAAGAGGCGGGGGACGGGGCGGGATCCCGCAGGCCGGACATCCCCCGCCTCGCCGCTCACTTCTGCTTGATCTGCTCCGCGACCTGCTCCGCCGTCAGGTACGTGTCCGTGTACTCGAAGTCGCTCATCCGGGCCGGCCTGCGGTACTGGAAGCCGGTGCGGACGAAATCGTCGCCCGCGACGGCGTTGAGGGTCCAGTTCGTCAGGACGCGGACCTTCGCGACGTTCGTGCGCAGCGCCGACCAGTGGTAGCCCCGCGCGACCGCCTGCGCGGGCAGGCCCCGCAGCTCCACGCCCATCGGCTTGGACACCGCGTCCGTGCCGCCGAGGTCCACGACCAGGCCGAGGTCCTTGTGCTGGTACGGCTTGGCCGGCAGCCCCCGCAACGTGGCGATGACGTTGTCCGCGACGACCTTGCCCTGCCGCATCGCGTGCTGCGCGGTCGGCGGGCAGATCGCCCCGTCCTCGCCCTTGGCCAGGTCGGGCACGGCCGCCGCGTCCCCGAGGGCGAACACCCCGTCGTGCCCGGGGAGCGACATCTCCGGCGTCACCGCGAGCCGTCCGCGCACCGTCTCCGCGCCGAGCGTCCCGATGAGGGGGCTCGCGGCGACCCCGGCGGTCCAGATCAGCGTGCGCGTCGGGATCACCCGGCCGTCCGTGAAGGTGACCTCCTCGGCCCCGGCCTTCTCGATGGACACGCCGAGCGAGATCTCGACGCCCCGCTTGCGCAGCACCTCCTGCGCGCTGGAGCCGAGCTTGTCACCGAGCTCCGGCATCAACTTGGGCGCGATGTCGATGAGATGCCACTTGATCAGCTTCGGGTCCAGGCGCGGATAGCGCTTGACGGCGTTGCGGGTCAGCAGCTGGAGGCAGGCGGCCGTCTCGGTGCCCGCGTACCCGCCGCCGACGACCACGAACTGGAGCCGGGAGGCCCGCTCGGCGGGGTCGTCGCTGGCGTCGGCCAGATCGAGCTGCGCGATGACGTGGTCACGGACGTACGCGGCCTCGGAGAGCGTCTTCATGCCGATCGCGTGGTCGGTGAGGCCGGGAATGTCGAACGTGCGGGTCACACTGCCGGGGGCGAGGACGAGGTAGTCGTACGGCTCGTTCACCAGCTGCCCGGTGATCGTGCGGACCACGCACACCTTGGACTTGAGGTCGACGCCGATCGCGCCGCCCGGGATGATCCGGGTCCGGTACCTGCTGCTGCGGCGCAGCGACACGGCGATCGACTGCGGGGTCAGCACACCCGACGCCACCTGCGGCAGCAGCGGCAGGTACAGCTGGTAGGCGAACGGCGTCACCAGGGTGATGTCCGCCTCGCCCGGGGACAGGCCCCGCTCCAGCCGCCGGACGCATCCCACGCCAGCGAAACCCGCACCGACCACCAGGATCCTGGGTCGATCCACGTCGACCTCCCTTTCTACGGCACCACACCGATCCCACCGTGCCGGGAGCGCTCGCGCCAGCCGGGAGAGGCAAGTTGACGACCCCGGCCCGATAGTCACATTGCAATACCCCCGTCACACGGTTCCATGCGTGCCGTACGGCACGCGCCCGCGCCGCGTCAGGGCGGCTCCGGGCGGGTATGGGGGAGCTGTACGGACGGCGGCTGGCGGCCGTCCACGGGGTGAAAGGGAGGGAGCCGTGTTGACCAGCGAGAGAATCTGGACGTACGGGCCGCAGACCGGCCGTACCGAGGGCCGGGCACTGACCGGCTACACCGTCGTCGCGACCGACGGCACCGTGGGCCGCGTGGAGCGCGAGGCCGCACCCCAGGGCCTGTGCCACCTCGTCGTCGAGACCGGCATGTGGGTCTTCGGCCGCAGCGCGGTCGTCCCGGCGGGCACGGTCGCCGGGATCGACGACACGGGCCGGCGCGTCCTGCTGACCTGCACCCGCGACGAGGTGAAGGCCGCGCCGCGCTTCCGCACCGACAGCGAGACGCGCGACCCCGGCTACCTGGCGACCGTCGGCGCCTACTACCTGCGCCTCACCCCGCGCGGCACCGCGCCCGCGTAGCGCTCAGCGGAACACGTCGTCCGCGTCGTCCCAGCTCAGCGACTCCGGCGGGCTGTAGCGGGGGATCGGCGCGCGGGCCTGGTACATCGCCTCGATCTCCGCCGACCAGTGCGCGGTGATCGAGTCCCGGCGCAGCTTCATCGACGGCGTCAGCAGCCCGCCCGCCTGGTCGAAGGCGCGCGGCAGGATCCGGAAGACACGGATCGACTCGGAGCGGGACACGGCGCTGTTGGCGGCGGCGACGGCACGGCCGATCTCCTCGCGCAGCGCGTTCTCCTCGCGCGCCTCACGGCTCGGCACGTCCCCCTGGAGGGCGAGCCGGGCCCGCCAGTGCGCCAGGAACTGCGGGTCCAGGGTGATGAGCGCGCCGACACAGGGCCGGTTGTCGCCGACCACGACCGCCTGGTGGACCAACGGGTGCATGCGCAGCCGCTGTTCGAGGAGCGTCGGCGCGACGGACTTGCCGCTGGTCGTGACGATGACGTCCTTCTTGCGGCCGGTGATCGTCAGATAGCCGTCCGAGTCGAGGTGCCCGAGGTCGCCGGTGGCCAGCCAGCCGCCCCGCAGCACCGCCCGGGTCGCCGTCTCGTCGCCGACGTACCCCTGGAACACCGACGGGCCGTGCACCAGGATCTCCCCGTCGTCGGCGACCCGGACGTCCATACCGGGCAGCGCCTGGCCGACCGTGCCCGACTTCTCGCGGCCCAGCGGCTGCATGGTGACACCGCCGCCGGTCTCGGTGAGGCCGTAGCCGTCGTGGACGTAGATGCCGATGCCCTCGTAGAACAGGGACAGGTCGCGGTGCAGGGTGGAGCCGCCGGAGGTGGCGCGGCGGACCCGGCCGCCGAGCGCGGCGCGCAGTCTGCGGTAGACGGTCCGCTCGAAGACGGCGTGCTGCATCCGCAGGTCGAAGCCGGGACCCGTGCCCCGGCCGAGGCGCTGGCGCTCCACGGCCGTCGCGAACTCCCGCGCGGTCTGCGCCGCCCGCTCGAACAGCCCGCCCCTGCCGCTCTGCTGGGCCGTGAGCAGGAACCCCTTGTAGATCTTCTCGAACACCGACGGCACCGCGTACAGGTACGTCGGCCGGAAGGAGCGCAGCGCCGCCGTGATCGCCGCCTCGCTCATGTCCGGCTCGTGCCCCATGACGAAGCCGCCGCGTATGCACAGGCCCTGCACCATCAGCCCGTACACGTGCGAGAACGGCAGGAACGCGAGGACGGCCGGACGCTCGCCCGGCGCCGCGACCGTGTGCCCCCACCCGGCGAGCAGCGTGTCGCAGGGGCTCGCGAGGCCCGCGTGGCTCAGCGCGCAGCCCAGCGGGCGCCCCGAGGTGCCGGAGGTGTAGACGATCGCCGCCGTCGAGTCCGGGAACACGATCCGGCGCAGCGACTCCACCGTCGTCACCGGCACCGACTCGCCCGCCGCCGCGAGCTGTTCGAGGGCGCCCGCGTCCAGCTGCCAGACGTGCCGCAGCCCGTCGAGCCCCGCGCACACCGAACCGACCGTCATCACGGTCGCCTCGTCCTCCACGACCACCCCGACACAGCCCGAGTCCCGCAGGATCCACTCCACCTGGTCCCGCGACGACGTCGGATACACCGGCACGATCTCCGCGCCCACCGTCCACAGCGCGTAGCTCAGCACCGTCCACTCGTAGCGGGTGCGCGCCATCACCGCGACCCGGTGGCCCGGCGAGATCCCCGAGGCGACGAACCCCCGCGCCAGCGCCACCACTTCGTCCCGCAGCCGGGCGGCGCTCACCTCCTCCCACCCCTCGAGGCCGCCCGCCGGACGCCGCGCCAGCACCGCGCGCCCGGGGGTGCGCTGCGCCGCGTCGAAGACGCTGTCGGCGAGTCCTCCGGTCAGGGGGGAGAGGGGTGGGGGAGCGACCGTGACGTCGCGCATGCACTGGCTCCTGACACGTACGGGCTGCGGGGCTCGAATCTAGCCCAGTCACCGGCGCTTTTGACCTCGAACGCACAAGGAAACAGCACTGATCGACGACATCGCCACCACTTCGTCCACCTCGCTTCCACCTGGCCTTTTCAAGTGGCATAACCCGGACGATCACGGGTACGCGAGGTGCTCGTGTTGCACGGATGGAGCAACGCCCCCACCGTGGAAGTGACGCGGGAGCGAACGGCAGTCACGCTCCGTGGAGCAGACTCGGTGAGGAGCCAACGACGATGAAGACCGCCGCTCCCTGCACCTACCACCTCGACGTCGACGTCAGCCCCGAACGGGCCGGACAGGTCCGGCGCATCCTCGCCGCACACCTGCGGCACTGGGGCCTGGAGACGCTGGTGGAACCCGTCGGGGAAGGCGCCGAGCTGCTGCTCAACGCCATCGACCGGCACGCCGTCGACAAACGCGCGGCGATCGAGATGTGGTGGAACGGCCACCACCTCATCACCGCCGTCGCCGAGCACGACCCCGACCTGCGCCCCGACCAGGACCTGCGCGCCTGCCTCGCCCGCCTCGCCGCCACCAGCGACGGCTGGGGCTGCTGCGCCACGGCCGGCGGCGCCAAGGTCATCTGGTTCAGCCGCCGCGCCCGCACGGGCAGACACGCCGTACTCATCCCGGTACGTCCGGTCCCCGGCCTGCGCATGAGCCTGGACCTGCCCCGGGCGACCCCGGCCTAGCCCTGCCGCTCCACGACCGTGAACTGGGCCCCGTCCGGGTCGCGCAGGACGACGTGCTCCGCCGACTTCGTCAGGACGCTCCCGCCGTGCCGCTCCGCCGCACGCGCGCACGCGGCGACGTCCTCGGCCCGGAAATGGACCTGCCAGTGCGGCCGTACCGTCGGATCGGGCGCCGCCTCCAGGGCGCCGGAGCCGATGCGGGCCACCGCCGCGCCCCGGCTGCGCAGCACGACCTCGCCGTCCTCGTAGTGCACCTCGCAGGAGCCCGGAAGGTCCGACGCCCAGTCCAGGACCTCGCCGTAGAAGATCGCCGACGCGAACGCGTCCCGCGTGTGGAGGCGGACCAGGGCGGGGGCCGCGCGGCGCCACAGGTCCCAGTCGCCGAACAGCTCGCCCTCCCAGATGCCGAACGCGGCGCCGTCCCGGTCGGCCAGCAGCGCCGCGCGGCCCGGGGGCAGCGACACCGGGCCCACCGCGACCGTGCCGCCCCGCTCCCGGACCCGGCCCACCGCCTCGTCCGCGCCGATCACCGCGAAGTACGGCGTCCACGCCACCGCCATCTGCCACATCGCCGCCACCCCCGCGACCCCGGCCACCGGGACGCCGTCCGCCGAGGCGACCCGGAAGTGGTCGCCCAGGGAGCCCTGGCGCCACTCCCAGCCGAACACGGCTGTGTAGAACTCCTGGGTGGCCGCCAGCTCGCGGGTGGTCAGGCTGACCCAGCAGGGCGCCCCGAACACGGAGCGGGTGGTGACGACCTCGGGACGTGGGTTCATGACGATCTCCGGTACGGCGGTCGGGGGCAGGTCCAGTGTCGTGCGCACCGAGTGCCCACCGCCTCTTGACTCACCCTTGAGGATGTTACCTCTGCTAAAGAGATAATCTGCTCGTATGGACGACGAGACGTTTCCCCAGGAACTCGCCGACACGATCGCCGGCGTCCAGCGGCTCCTGCGGCGCAGGCTGCGCGCCGGGCTCACCGTCCCGAGACTGCGCGGCGGCGAGGCCGAACTCCTGCGCCTCGTCGGCACCCGGCCCGGCATCGGCGTCACCGAAGCCGCCAAGGAACTGCTCCTCGCGGGCAACTCCGTCTCCACCCTCGTCAACCGGCTCGTGCGAGAGGGGTTCCTGATCCGCGAGACCGACCCCGCCGACCGGCGCGCCGCACGCCTCAGGCTCACCGAGGCCGCCGAACTCCGGCTGCGGGACTGGCGGGCACGGCGCGCGGAACTCGTCGAGCGCGAGGTCGCCCGCCTCGACGCGGACGACCGGGCGGCGCTGAGAGCGGCGCTGCCCGCGCTGCGGACCCTCGCCGTACAGCTCCAGCAGGAACCCGAAGAGTCCCAGGAACCCGAAGAGTCTCAGGAAGCCGAAAAGTCTCAGGAAGCCGAAGAGTTCCAGGAACCCGAAGAGCCTCAGGAGGAGAACCCCTCATGACCGACGCCGTCACCTGCACCGGACTCGCCTACTCCTTCGGGGACACCCGGGCCGTCGACGGCCTCGACCTCACCGTCGCCGAGGGCGAGGTCTTCGGCCTCCTCGGACCCAACGGCGCGGGCAAGACCACCGCCATCCGCTGCCTCACCACCCTGCTGCCGGTCCCCGCAGGCATGGTCCGTGTCTTCGGCCACGACGCCGCCGACGACCGCATGGCCGTCCGCCGCCTCCTCGGCTACGTCCCCCAGCAGCTGTCCGCCGACGCCGGGCTCACCGGGCGCGAGAACGTGTCCCTGTTCGCCCGCGTCTTCGACGTACCCCGCCGCGAGCGCGCTGAGCGCGTCGGGCAGGCGCTGGCCGCCGTCGGGCTCACCGACGCCGCCGAGCGGCTCGCCGGGACGTACTCCGGCGGCATGGTCAGGCGCCTCGAACTCGCCCAGGCACTCGTCAGCGCGCCCCGGCTGCTCATCCTCGACGAACCCACCATCGGCCTCGACCCGATCGCCCGCACCGGCGTCTGGGAGCACATCGGCGCCGTGCGCGAGGCGACCGGGATGACCGTCCTCGTCACCACCCACTACATGGACGAGGCCGACCACTACTGCGACCGCGTCGGACTCATGCACCACGGCCGGGTACGCGCGCTCGGCACGCCCGGGGAACTGCGCGCGGGCCTCGCCGCCCGGCGGGGCACCGAACAGCTGCCCAGCCTGGAGGACGTCTTCCGGGACGTCGCCGGCGGCTCCCTCGACGAGAACTCAGGAGACTTCCGAGATGTCCGAAGCACCCGCCGCACCGCTCAGCGCGTCGGCTGACATATCCCTCCTCGTCAAACCCCCCGCCCCGCGCGCCGGTTGGCGGCTCGTGCCCGCGCGGGTCGGCGCGATGTGCGTCGTCGAACTCCAGAAACTCCGGCACGACCGCACCGAGTTGTACACCCGCGCCGTGCAACCCGCCCTGTGGCTGCTGATCTTCGGGCAGACGTTCACCCGCATCCGCGCGATCCCCACCGGAGGCATCCCGTACGTCGACTACCTCGCGCCCGGGATCATCGCCCAGTCCGCCATGTTCATCGCGATCTTCTACGGCATCCAGATCATCTGGGAGCGCGACGCGGGCGTCCTCAACAAGCTCCTCGTCACGCCGACGCCGCGCGCCGCCCTCATCACCGGCAAGGCGTTCGCCGCCGGCGTGAAGTCGGTGGTCCAGGCCGTCGTCGTCATCGTCATCGCGGCGCTCCTCGGGGTCGCGCTCACCTGGAACCCGCTCCGGCTGCTCGGCGTGCTCGCGGTCGTCGTCCTCGGGTCCGCGTTCTTCTCCTGCCTGTCCATGACCATCGCCGGGATCGTCCTCAGCCGCGACCGGCTCATGGGGATCGGGCAGGCGATCACCATGCCGCTGTTCTTCGGCTCCAACGCGCTCTACCCCGTCTCCGTCATGCCCGGCTGGCTCCAGTCCGTCAGCGCGTTCAACCCCCTCAGCTACGAAGTGAACGCCCTGCGCGGTCTCCTGATCGGTACGCCGGC
This sequence comes from Streptomyces niveiscabiei, assembly GCF_001419795.1. Taxonomy (GTDB): domain Bacteria; phylum Actinomycetota; class Actinomycetes; order Streptomycetales; family Streptomycetaceae; genus Streptomyces; species Streptomyces niveiscabiei. The sequence goes on along the minus strand of NZ_LIRL01000200.1, from coordinate 4,264 downwards.
CCATCTCGCCGTCGACTTCGGGGTGCTCGCGCTCGCCGCCGCGCTCGGGGTCGCCGCGTCCTCCGCGCTGCTCGGCCGGCTCGCCCGGTGACGTGATGTGCGGCACGTTTGCACAAGGCGTCACCTCGGACGTTCTGATATTTCCGCTGGGCACGGCTTGATCACCGATCAAAAGGGACGATGTCCCAGGCCACGGCGCATTCCGCTCATTTGACAGTGCACTCGGGCCACGGATAGGACTCAGCCGGTGGACGTCGGGAGGTGGGCCGTGTACGAGCCGAACGTGGTCGGAGACTGGCAGGAGTACGAGGCGTACTCCGGTCTGCGTCTGCGCGTGAACCGGCTGGAGCGCGCGGAGCCCCCGCGAGGCCGCGACGACGCCGCCGACGGCCTCACGTACTTCCGCCTCCGCGTGGTCGTGGAGAACCGCGGCGAGTCCAAGTACTGCATCCACCTGGAGGACGGCCAGATCGACGTCCGCCTCGGCCCCGACGGCGAGAGCGCCTTCGTCGACTGGCGCAACTCCCAGTTCGTCGAGGGCTTCGACGTCTACCCCCTGCGCCGGGTGACGGCGGTCCTGCACGCCGCAGGACCCGAGTCCGCGCTGGACCGCATCGACATCCAGGTCCAACTCCGCGTCGACGACGAGTGGACCGAACGGCGCCTGTGGACAGGCGCGTTGGACCTCTGCGAGGAACGCGTCGGCGCGGCCCCCAGCGCGGGCCGCGAGAGCGAACTCTCCCGCCAGGTCAGCAACTACCTCCGCGACCAGACGGAGGCGGGGGACGGAACGTCCTGAGGGCGGCGTGGACCGCCCCCGAAGGACTCAGTGGGGGATGCCGTCGATCAGTTCCCGTGCTCCCTGCCGCAGCAGCGCCACCGCCACCGAGGTGCCCAGCGTCGCCGGGTCCAGGGGGCCGGCCCATTCGTGGGCGTTGAGGCGGGTCTTGCCGTCCGGGGTGAAGACGCAGGCGCGCAGGGAGAGTTCGCCGGTGCGGTCGACCTGGGCGTAGCCGGCGATGGGGCTGTTGCAGTGGCCCTGGAGGACGTGGAGGAACATGCGTTCCGCCGTGGCCTCGCGGTGGGTCGAGGGGTCGCCCAGGGCGCTGACCGTGTCGATCAGGTCCGTGTCGCCCTCGCGGCACTGGAGGGCGAGGATGCCCGCGCCGATGGGCGGCATCATCGCCTCGGGGGAGAGGATCTCGGTGATGACGTCGGTGCGGTCGATGCGCTCCAGGCCCGAGACCGCGAGGAGCAGCGCGTCGGCCTCGCCCGCGGCGAGCTTCTCCAGGCGCCGGTTCGCGTTGCCCCGGAACGGCACGCACTCCAAGTGCGGGTGAGTGGCCGCGAGTTGGGCGATGCGGCGGACCGAGGAGGTGCCGATGCGGGTGCCGTCGGGCAGCTCGTCCAGGGTCAGGCCACCGGGGTGGATCAGCGCGTCGCGGATGTCGTCGCGCTTGAGGAACGCGGCGAACACGGTCCCGGCGGGCAGCGGCCGGTCCGCCGGGACGTCCTTCACGCAGTGGACGGCGAGATCCGCCTCCCCGGCGAGCAGCGCGGCGTCGACCTCTTTGGTGAACGCGCCCTTGCCCTCGACCTGCGCCAGGTCGCCCAGCCACTTGTCACCGGTCGTCTTCACCGGCACGACCTCGGTGCGCACCCCGGGATACAGGGCGCCCAACTCGGCGCGCACCCGCTCCACTTGGGCCAGGGCCATGGGCGAGTCGCGGGAGACGATACGGATCAGTTCGGGTACCGACATGTGAGACACGATAGACCCTCCCGGCCGCCCCACGGACACCGCGGGCCCCCGTCCGGCCGAGCCTCGACCGTCCCCCGAACCCGGTTGGACCCGGATTCGAGGGACCGTCCGTCAGCTCACGCGTTGGGGTCGAACGGGATGCCCGAGGGCTTCGCCTTCGTCAGGTGGGCGGCGAAGTTCGCGTCCTTGAGCCCGAAGTTGGCGGACCCGAAGTCGTACGCGCTCAGCTTGTCCCGCAGCCCCGCCGGGTACCCGTTCCAGCCGACCAGCGGCGGGTACTGCCAGGTGTGCTTGTCGTTCTCCGGCGGCTCGTCGTTCGTGCCCGCCAGCCGGAAGCAGTGCGTGCTGATGCCGTCCTTGTGGTAGACGACCTTCGCGTGCGTCCCGTCGAACCGCACCGAGGACGCCGGACTGACCGTGAACGAGCCGTGGTTGGACGTCGCGACGTACTGGACCGTGCCGTTCTGCACCCAGACCACGACGTGTTCCCAGTCGTGCCGGTGCCCGCCGATGCTGCTGTTGGCGAGGGCCTGGTCCTTCTCGAAGTACAGGCCGTACATGTACGCGCACCAGCCGTTGTTGCACTTGGCGCGCGAGTAGCTGTTCGTGTTGTCCAGGTCCGACGCGTCGTGGCAGTCGCCGCTGAGCGAACCCGTCGGGTTCAGACCGCCGTTGACCGTCCCGTCGGGGCCGATCGCGGGGGTCGAGTAGCAGCCGTCGGTGTCGTAGTCGAACGCCGGCAGGTACGTCAGCTCGGCGGCGTCCGCGTTCTGCGGCAGCGCCTTCGGCGGAGCGGCGTACGCGGCCGTCGGGACGGCGAGCACGAGCGCGCCGGCGAGCGCCGACACGGTGAGCCATCTGCGGCGGCCCGACGGGGACTTGGGTGACGACAAGGCGGTCCTCCGGGTGGGGGGAGAAGGGGGGCGCGGGGGGCAGCTCAGCTTCCCCGCTTTTCCCACCCCCGCCAAGAGGTCATGCACATATCAGAAGTGAAGTATCGGCGAAGACTTGGCTGTTGAGGGGCGGTTTGTCACCACACGCACGGCAGCTCCGCGGTCACCACCGTCGGACCCCCGGCCGGACTGGCGACCGTGACCGTCCCGTCCAGCGCCGCGACCCTCCTGCGCATCCCGGTCAGCCCCGACCCCGCGTGATCGCCCGCGCCGCCCTTCCCCGCGTCGCGGATCTCGACCAGCAGCCCCCGCCTCGTCCGCGCCAGCCCCACCCACGCGTGACCGGCGCCGCTGTGCTTCGCGACGTTCGTCAGCGACTCGGCGACCACGAAGTACGCCGCCGCCTCCACCGCGGCGGGCGGCCGTACGGCGTCGTCCAGACCCTCGGCGCGCACGTCGACCGTCAGCCCGCTGCTCCCCGCGAGCGCGCGTACGGCACCCACCAGACCCCGGTCCGTGAGGATCGGCGGGTGGATGCCCCGGACGACGTGCCGCAGCTCGGCGAGGGCCTCCTCCGCCTGGCCCAGCGCGTCGTCCAGCAGTGCGCGCGCCTTCTCCGGGTTCGCCTCGTACGCGCGTTGCGCCAGCCCGATCCGCATCGACAGGGCGACCAGGCGGGCCTGGGCCCCGTCGTGCAGGTCCCGTTCGATACGGCGCAGTTCGGCGCCGTGCGCGGCGACCGCGTCGGCCCGTGTCGTCGTCAGCTCCGTCACCCGCGCCTCCAGGAGCGCTTCCGGCGAGGGGCGCAGCAGGGCCGCCGACCAGCTCGCCTCCAGGTCGGCCAGCTTCGTGATCAGCGGCAGGACCAGGGCGCGCCGGCGCAGGACGCCGCACCGGACGCCGTCCACGACCAGGCCGACCGGCCACAGCGGGACCATCAGCAGGGTCGTCCAGCCGTACGCGTACTGCGCGGCCATCCACAGCAGGTCCTTGCCGGTGCCCGGGTCCCGTACGGCGGTCCTGACGCGGTCCGCGAGCGGGCCCGTGACCGGGCGGTACGCCTCCGGGATCGGCCGGCCCGTCCACTTCGCCGTCAGTGCCCGCTTGGCGCCCGCGATCCGGCGGACGATCAGCACCGTCTCCGGCAGCATCCAGATGCCGACCACCGCGACGACGCAGACGGCCGTGATCAGCAGGACCGTGATGAACAGGTACGACAGGAACGCCACGGCCGCGGCGAGGGCGAGGTGGGCCGAGGCGCGGGCGGCCTGGCGGAGGGTCGCGAGCATGGGGGTCCCGGGTCGGCGTTGCTTGAGTCAGGCAAATATATGGGTGTCACTTGAGTCAAGCAAGCTGTTGGGATTTGCTTGCGTAAGGCAAGCAGGAGGCTAGGGTGAACGGCATGTTCGCTTGCCCCGTCTGCCGGGCTCCCCTCGTCGCCCCCGGCGTCCACCCGCCCTCCCTGGTCCGGGGCTCCGGACAGCGCGTGCTCGTCGCCGCCCGGGAAGTCGCCGTCGTCGAACTCCTCGCCGTGAGCCTGGAGTTGGCCGGTTACCGGGTCGGGCTCGCCGGGAGCTTCGGGGAGACCGTGGCCCGGCTGGGGGAGGGG
>NZ_LIRL01000020.1 GCF_001419795.1 Streptomyces niveiscabiei | reverse complement strand
CGCGCGTGGCGAGCGCGCCCCACCACCCCGCCGCGGGCAACCGCACCACCCCCGAAGGAGAGACCAGATGACCACGCCTCGACCCGGAGCGACCCGCGCCCTGCACTTCCTGGGGGCGGCGCGATGAGGGTTCTGCTGATCGGAGCCAACGGATACCTCGGCCGGTTCGTCGCGGACCGGCTCCTCGCCGACCCGGCGGCGCAGCTCACCGCGCTCGGACGCGGGGACGACGCCGACGTGCGGTTCGACCTCGCGTCCGGCAGCCCGGGGGCGCTGACGCGCTTCCTGGACGCGGTCCACCCCCAGGTCGTCATCAACTGCGCGGGCGCCACGCGCGGCGGCGCGAAGGAGCTGATCCGGCACAACACGGTCGCCGTCGCCACCGTCTGCGAGGCGCTGCGGCGCAGCGGCTGCGGCGCGCGCCTGGTGCAGATCGGCTGTGGCGCCGAGTACGGCCCGAGCCAGCCCGGCTCGTCCACGGCGGAGGACGCCGTCCCGCGCCCCGGCGGCCCGTACGGCGTGAGCAAGCTCGCCGCGACGGAACTCGTCCTCGGCTCCGGCCTCGACGCGGTCGTGCTGCGGGTGTTCTCCCCGGCGGGACCCGGCACGCCCGCGGGGAGCCCGCTGGGCCGCCTCGCGGAGGCGATGCGCCGCGCGATGCAGTCCGGCGACGGCGAACTGAAGCTCGCGGGCCTCGGCGCGCAGCGCGACTTCGTCGACGTCCGGGACGTCGCCCGCGCGGTGCACGCCGCCGCGCTGTCCGCCGCGCAGGGCGTCATCAACATCGGCTCCGGCCGCGCCGTACGCCTGCGGGACGCCGCCGCGACCCTCGCGCGGGTGGCCGGGTACGGGGGCGCGCTGCACGAACTCGACGTCCCCCCGGGCCCGATGCGGGCGGCCATCGGCCACCCCCGGCACGAGCACGACCCCGTCGCGCCGGTCGCGTACCCGTACCCGGACGGCTGCGGGAGCTGGCAGCAGGCCGACGTGCGCACCGCGCGCGACCGGCTCGGCTGGCGGCCGAGGATCGGCCTGGAGGAGTCCCTCGCGGACATCTGGATGGAGGCCGCGTGCCGCATGTGACCGGGGCGAGCACCGGGGTGCGCACCGGCTTCGGCGTCCCCGGGTTCGCGCATCCCCTGCTGGCGCCGGGCGAGTGGGGCGAACTCGCCCGCCCGGGCGCGCCGTTGCACTGGGCCGTCCTCGACGTCGCCGGCGGCCCCGGGACGCGCCCCGACCCGCACTGCCTGGAGGCCGCCGGGCGGCTGCGCAACGCGGGCGTGCGCGTCCTGGGCCGCCTCGACGCCGTACACGGCGCCCGCGCGCGGGGTGAACTCCTCGACGACGCGGGCCGCTACGCGAGCTGGTACCGGGTCGACGGCTTCCTCCTGGACCGCTGCCCCGCCGAGCGCGCCGGCCTCGCGGGCACGGGCCTGCTGGCCGCCGCGCTGCGGGAGTTCGCCGACGACGCCCACCTGGTCCTCGGCCACGGCACCCACCCGCACCCCGGATACGCCGAGCACGGCGACCAACTGGTGACCTTCTCCGGGGCCTGGAGCGACTACCGCTGGTCGCAGGTGGCGGAGTGGACGGCGGAGCATCCGCCGGAGCGCTTCTGCCACTTCGTGCACGGGGTGCCCCGTACGCATCTCGATGAAGCCCTCAGGGTCGCCCGCTGGCAGGGCGCGGCGACCATCTGGTTCACCGACCGTTCCGACCGGGGCGGCCGGGACGACCCCTGGGAGACCCTGCCCGGCTACTGGGACGAGATCGTCTCGCGGATCGGAACAGGTGTCTCGGAATGAAGAAGCGCGTGGCAGTGTTGCAGGGAGAACAACTGTAGTGATTGACCGACCAACGGAGTCCCCGTGTCGCTGCCACCCCTGGTCGAGCCGGCCGCCGAGCTCACCGTAGACGAGGTCCGCAGGTACTCCCGCCACCTGATCATCCCCGACGTGGGGATGGCCGGGCAGAAGCGGCTGAAGAACGCGAAGGTGCTCTGTGTCGGCGCCGGCGGCCTGGGCTCGCCGGCGCTGATGTACCTGGCCGCGGCGGGTGTCGGCACCCTGGGCATCGTCGAGTTCGACGAGGTCGACGAGTCCAACCTCCAGCGGCAGATCATCCACAGCCAGGCCGACATCGGCCGCTCCAAGGCGGAGTCCGCGCGCGACTCCGTCCTCGGCATCAACCCGTACGTGAACGTGATCCTCCACGAGGAACGGCTCGAAGCCGAGAACGTGATGGACATCTTCAGCCAGTACGACCTGATCGTCGACGGCACGGACAACTTCGCGACCCGCTACCTGGTCAACGACGCGTGCGTGCTGCTCAACAAGCCGTACGTGTGGGGCTCCATCTACCGCTTCGACGGCCAGGCGTCGGTCTTCTGGTCCGAGTACGGCCCCTGCTACCGCTGCCTCTACCCGGAGCCCCCGCCGCCGGGCATGGTCCCCTCCTGCGCCGAGGGCGGCGTCCTGGGCGTGCTGTGCGCGTCCATCGGCTCCATCCAGGTCACCGAGGCCATCAAGGTCCTCACCGGCACCGGTGAGCCCCTCGTCGGCCGCCTGATGATCTACGACGCCCTGGAGATGCAGTACCGCCAGGTCAAGGTCCGCAAGGACCCGAACTGCGCGGTGTGCGGCGAGAACCCGACGGTCACCGAACTCATCGACTACGAGGCGTTCTGCGGCGTCGTCTCCGAGGAGGCCCAGGAGGCCGCCCTCGGCTCGACGATCACCGCGAAGCAGCTCAAGGAGTGGATCGACGAGGGCGAGAACATCGAGATCATCGACGTCCGCGAGCAGAACGAGTACGAGATCGTCTCCATCCCGGGCGCGAAGCTGATCCCGAAGAACGAGTTCCTCCTCGGCACCGCCCTGGAGTCGCTGCCCCAGGACAAGAAGATCGTCTTGCACTGCAAGACGGGTGTCCGCAGTGCGGAAGTCCTCGCCGTCCTGAAGTCGGCCGGCTTCTCCGACGCCGTCCACGTCGGCGGCGGCGTCATCGGCTGGGTCAACCAGATCGAACCGCACAAGCCGGTCTACTGAGACGGCTCCCGCTCCCGGACGGCGGGGGCCTCGCCCACCACGCGTGGGGGAGGCCCCCGCCGCCGTCATGAGCAGACCTTTCCGTCCTGCGGCACCGTGCCGTCCAGCAGGTAGGCGTCCACCGCCGAGTCGACGCAGTCGCTGCCGCTGCCGTACGCGCCGTGTCCCTCGCCCTTCCAGGTGAGCAGCACGCCGACGTCCTTGCCGAGTTCGCCGGCCATCCTGCGGGCGCCCTCGTACGGGGTCGCCGGGTCGCCCGTGTTGCCGACCAGCAGGATCGGGGCCGCGCCCGGTGCGCTGACCTCCGGGGTCTCGTACTGGCCGGCCACCGGCCAGTCGTGGCACCAGCCGGCCGTGTCCCAGGCGAGGAAGGGGCCGAAGACCGGGGAGATCTTCTCGAACTCCGGGAGGATCTTCCGCGTCTCGTCCGCCGTCGGGCGCTGCTTGTCGTCCAGGCACGAGATGACCCGCTGGGAGTGTGTCTCCGTGCTGTAGTGGCCCGAGGCGTCGCGCTCGTTGTAGGCGTCCGCGAGCGCCAACAGGCCTGTGCCGTCGCCGTCCTCCGCCTCCTCCAGCGCGCTGGTCAGGCTCGGCCAGGCGGACTCGGAGTACAGCGGGGTGACGATGCCGGTGACCGCCAGGGCCTGCGTGAGCTCGCGGTCGGACGATGTCGGAAGCGGGTCCGCGTCCAGTCTCTCCAGCAGGTCCGCGATCTTCCGGGTGCCCGCCTTCGGGTCCTGGCCGGTCGACTTCAGGTAGTTGTCCAGCGCCCGCTGGAAGCCCTGCGCCTGGTTGCGGCCGTGGCCCACCGCGTCGGCGGTCGGGTCGACCACCGCGTCCAGGACCAGGCGGCCGACGTTCTTCGGGAACAGGTGGGCGTAGACGCCGCCCAGTTCGGTGCCGTAGGAGGTGCCGAAGTAGTGCAGCTTGTCGTCGCCCAGGACCTGGCGCATCAGGTCCATGTCGCGGGCCGTGTCGGTCGTCGACACGTGGGACATCAGCTCGCCGGCCGCCTTCTCGCAGCCCTGGCCGAAGCTGTCGGCGTCCTGGAGGAACGCCCGCTCCTCGGCCGGCGTGTCCGGAGTGGCGTCCACGCTCTCGGCGGCGGCGATCTCCTCGTCGCTGCGGCAGCGCACGCCCTCGCTGCGGCCCACCCCGCGCGGGTCGAAGCTCACCAGGTCGTAGCGCTCGCGCAGCGTGGTGTAGTCCGGTTCGAACGACGGCAGGGTGTCGACCCCCGAACCGCCGGGACCACCGAAGTTGAACAGCAGCGAGCCGATCCGCTCGCCCTCCGAACCGCTCGACTTCGTCCGCAGCAGTGCGACGTCGATCGTCCGCCCCTCCGGCTTCGACCAGTCGAGCGGCGCCTTCATCGTCGCGCACTGCCAGGCGCTGCCCGGTGCCGAACTCCCCGTGCAGCGCCGCCAGTCGAGCTTCTGTCCGGTCAGTGAGACGGGCAGTCCGGACGCCGCGGGAGCGTCCGACGTCGGCGCCTTCGCGCCGTCGTCCGCCTTCTCCTTCGACCCGCCGCCGCAGCCGGCCACCACCAGCGCCGCAATCGCCCCCAACGCGGCCCACCGTACGAATCGCGCCATCACGCACCCCCCGCTTCCGTGCCGTCCGCTCCGTGCGTCGAACGGCTGTGCAGCCATCGTAGGCGGAGCGAGCTGACGCTGTGCGAGCCTGTGGATAACCCTGTGACCTGCGGTTTCAGTGGGGGCAGACGGTTCCCGCCGCCGGGACCTTCCCGTCCAGCAGGTAGGTGTCCACCGCTGCCTGGACGCACTTGTCCTTGCTGTCGTAGGCGCCGTGTCCCTGGCCCTTGTACGTCAGCTCGACCCCGACGCCCTTGCCCAGCGCCTCCACCATTCTGCGGGCACCTTCGTACGGCGTCGCCGGGTCGCCGGTGTTGCCGACGACGAGGACCGGAGCCGCGCCGGGCGCGCTCACGTCGGGGTGGTCGGCGGCGCCGGGGACGGCCCAGCCGGTGCAGCTGACCATGCCCCAGGCGAGGAAGTCGCCGAAGACGGGGGAGGCGGAGCGGAACGCGGGGAGCCGGCGCTCGACGTCCGCCGGGGTGTAGCGGGGCTTGTCGTCGGCGCAGTTGATGGCGATGTTGGCGGCGGTCGTGTTGCTGTACTCGCCGTTCGGGCTGCGGCCGTTCATCAGGTCCGACAGCAGCATCAGGACCTTGCCGTCGCCCTCGTACGCCTGCTCCAGACCCTCGGTCAGGTACTCCCAGAAGTCCTTCGAGTACAGGGCCTGGGCGATGCCGTTCGTGGCGGCGGTCTGGGTCAGCACGCGCGGGAAGTTCCCCGGCAACGGTTTCGCGTCGAGGCTCTTGAGCAGCCCCGCGATGCGGTCCTTCACGCCCTGCGCGGTGTCGCCGACGGGGCAGTCCTCGGTCTGGGAGACGCAGTTCTCGGCGTAGTTGTCCAGGGCGAGCTGGAAACCCTTCGCCTGTCCCAGGGCGCCCTGTTCGGAGGTCTGCGTGGGGTCGACGACCGCGTCCAGGACCGCGCGGCCGACGTTCTTCGGGAACAGGTGCGCGTAGACGCCGCCCAGTTCGGTGCCGTACGAGATGCCGAAGTAGTACAGCTTGTCGTCGCCCAGGACCTGGCGCATGAGGTCCATGTCCCGGGCCGCGTCGGTGGTGCGCACGTGCGGGAGCATCTTCTTGGAGTTCTTCGCGCAGGCCGCGTTGAACTCCTTGGTGGCGGCCAGGAATCCGGCGCGTTCGGTGGCGTCGTCGGGGGTCATGTCCTGCTGGAAGTAGGCGTCCAGCTGCCGGTCGTTCTCGCACTTCACGCCGGCGCTGCGGCCGACCCCGCGCGGGTCGAAGCTCACCAGGTCGTACCGGGTGCGGAGCTTGTCGTAGTCCGCGCCGAACGACGGCAGGGTGGTCACGCCCGAGCCGCCCGGGCCGCCGAAGTTGAACACCAGCGAGCCGATCCGCTCGCCC
>NZ_LIRL01000002.1:12715-13457 GCF_001419795.1 Streptomyces niveiscabiei | reverse complement strand
GTGGGGGGGTGAGGGCGGTGGCAGCCGAGGGGTCAGCTCTCGTGGGAGGGGGAGCCTTCGTGCTGGGGGGAGTTCTCGCGGACGGGTGAGCGGCCGTGCCGGAGCGAGCCGCCGTGCGGCGGACGGCCCTCGCGCCGGTCCGAGTCCTCGTGCCGGGGCCTGCTCTCGGGCGGCGGTGGGCCGTCGTGGCGGGCCGTGCCCTCGTGGAAGGCGTCGTTCGCCCTGCCGTGCCGTTCCGCCTCGTCCTGGACCAGGATCGTCAGCAGGGAGGCGACCGTCAGGCCGGCCTCGGCGGGGTGGCGGAGGATCTTCGTGGGGTCGATCTCGTAGGCGTTGCCCCGGCCCCGGCGGGTGTGGGACAGGTATCCGTCCTGTTCGAGGTCGGCGATGATCTTCTGGACCGCGCGCTCGGTGAGCCGGCAGCGGGCGGCGATGTCCCGGATCCGGGCGCTGCGGTTGTCGGCGATGGTGGCCAGGACACGCGCATGGTTGGTGAGAAACGTCCACCCGGCGTGCGACTCGGGCACTCCATCCACTCCGACCATGAGGAGATCCTACGGCTGGGCGTTCGCGTGTCCAAAAGCGCGAACCAGGATTCCGGTATCCCTTGACGTGTCCTGCGTGACGGGTCGACTCTGGAAGCACAGGACCAAGAGGCGAGTACCCGCAGAGAGGAAGTCATGCCCAACCCTCCTGGACAAGCACGGCCGCACCCCGCCACGCCGTCGGTGCGGACGCGCCG
>NZ_LIRL01000002.1:0-12700 GCF_001419795.1 Streptomyces niveiscabiei | reverse complement strand
CGCGATGGCCGCGGGCAAGTCGCTCGCCGTCACCGCCGCGAGCCCCGTCGCGGAACGCCTGCTGGCCCTCACCGGCACCTGCCCGCTGCTCGTCGAGGGACACGTCACCGAGGAGGAGGCCCTGCGCGGCGAGGTCGTCCAGCTGCGCCGCGCCATGCGGACCCGGCCGGAGATCGACCTGGCCCGGGGCATCCTGATGGCGTCCTTCGGACTGAGCCCCGACGAGGCGTGGAACGTCCTGGTCAAGGCGTCCCAGAACACCAACACGAAGCTGCACCGCCTCGCGTCGACCGTGGTGACCACGGTCCGGGGCGAACCCCTGCCCGACCCCGTCCGCCAGCACCTCACCGACGCCGTCGCGAGCGTGAGCGACGCGGAGAAGACGCCGCCCTGACAGGTCCGGGCACTCTCCGGGTACCCGGGCCGTCGGCGGGTACCCGGAGGCCCGGTCCCCACATCCAGGAGGCGCTGTGACCGACTTCGGATACTTCCTCGCCAGCGAGGAGCACTCGCCCGCCGCCCTCGTCGACCAGGCCCGCATGGCGGAACAGGCGGGTTTCGACGCACTGTGGATCTCCGACCACTACCACCCGTGGAACGACGCGCAGGGCCAGAGCCCCTTCGTGTGGTCGGTGATCGGAGCCCTCTCCCAGGCGGTGTCGCTGCCCGTGGAGACGGCGGTGACCTGCCCCCTCGTACGCACCCACCCCGCCGTGATCGCCCAGGCCGCCGCGACCAGCGCCGTCCAGCTGGAGGGCCGGTTCCGGCTCGGCGTCGGCACCGGCGAGGCCCTCAACGAGCACATCCTGGGCGGCGGCTGGCCCGAGGCGCCGGTCCGGCTCGCCATGCTGGAGGAGGCCCTCCAGATCATCCGCAAACTGTTCACCGGCGAGCGGATCAGCCACTACGGCCGCCACTACACCGTCGAGAACGCCCGCCTCTACACCGTCCCCGCCACCCCGGTCCCCATCGACGTCTCCGCGTTCGGCCCGCACGCCGCCGAGACCGCCGCCCGCATCGGCGACGGCCTGATCACCATGAGCCCCGACGCCGGAGTGGTCGAGCGCTTCCGGCGCGGCGGAGGCGGCGCGAAACCGGTGTACGGCGGCTTCAAGGTCTGCTGGGGCACGGACCGGGAGGAGGCCGTCGCCACCGCGCACCGCCTCTGGGCCAACCAGCAGCTCCCCGGCGAACTCGCCCAGCTTCTGCCCACCCCCCGCCACTTCGAGCAGGCGTCGGAGCTGGTGACCCCGCAGATGTCGGCGGCGGCGATCCCCTGCGGTGACGACCCGGACCTCCACGTCGAGGCGCTGAGGGCGTTCGTCGAGGCCGGCTTCGACACGGTGTACGTCAACCAGATCGGCCCCGACCAGCAGGGCTTCTTCGACTTCTACCGCACCAAGATCCTCCCCCAGCTCCGCGACTGAACTCCGCGACGCGGGTTACCCGGCGGCCATGAGCACACGTGACCTGGCCGCGACCCTGCGCACGGAGACCGACGCCGAGGTCCGCTTCGACGCCGGCAGCAGAGCCGCGTACGCCACCGACGGCTCCAACTACCGCCGGGTACCGCTGGGGCTCGTCGTCCCGCGCACCGTCGAGGCCGGGGCACGGGTGGTCGAGGTGTGCGCCGCGTTCGACACGCCCGTCCTGTCCCGGGGCGGCGGCACGAGCCTCGCCGGGCAGACGGCGAACGCGGCCGTCGTCATCGACTGGAGCAAGCACTGCGACGCCCTCCTCGCTGTCGACCCCGACGCTCGTACGTGTGTCGTCGAGCCCGGCATCGTCCTGGACGCCCTCGACGCCCGGCTCGCCGACCACCGGCTGCGGTTCGGGCCCAGGCCCTCGACGCACAGCCACTGCGCGCTCGGCGGCATGATCGGCAACAACTCCTGCGGGGCGTCCGCGCAGGCGTACGGCAAGACCGTCGACCACGTCCGCCGCCTGGAGATCGTCACCTACGACGGGCTGCGCACGTGGGTCGGCCCGACCGGCCCCGCCGAACGCGCCCGCATCCGCGCCGAGGGCGGCCGGAAAGCGGAGCTGTACGACGGACTCGACCGGCTGGTCTCGGCCAACCTCGCGGAGATCAGACGCGGCTACCCCAAGATCCCGCGCCGCGTCTCCGGCTACAACCTCGACTCCCTGCTCCCCGAGAACGGCTTCGACCTCGCCAAGGCGCTCGTCGGCAGCGAGGGCACCCTCGTCGCCGTCCTGCGCGCCGAACTCGGGCTCGTGGACGTGCCGCCGTGCGAGTCGCTGCTCGTCCTCGGGTACGCGGACGTCTGCCGGGCCGCCGACGACGTACCGCGTCTCCTGGAGCACTCCTCGCCGGCCCAACTGGAGGCGCTGGACGGGCGGATGGCCCAGCTGATGCGGGAGGAGGGAGTGCACGGGGAGTCCCTCGACGCGCTGCCCGAAGGGGACGCCTGGCTGCTCGTCCAGTTCGGCGGGGAGAGCCGGGAGGACGTCGACGAACAGGCCCACGCGCTGCTCAAGGCCGTCGGCCGGGACACCGGTGACCCCTCCGTCGCCTTCTCCGACGACCCCGCCCGCGAACAGCGCATGCTCCGCGCCCGCGAGGCCGGACTCGGGGTGACCGCACGCCCGCCGGACGGCCGCGACACATGGGAGGGGTGGGAGGACTCCGCCGTACCGCCCGATCAACTCGGGGCGTATCTCCGGGACTTGAGGAAGCTGTTCGCCGAGTTCGACTACGACCACCCGTCCCTGTACGGGCACTTCGGGCAGGGGTGCGTGCACACGCGGATCCCCTTCGAGCTGCGGACCGGGCAAGGGGTCGGGCAGTTCCGGCGGTTCGTGGAGCGGGCCGCCGATCTCGTCGTCGGGTACGGAGGGTCGCTGTCCGGGGAGCACGGGGACGGGCAGGCCCGGGGAGAGCTGCTCACGCGGATGTTCGGGGAGCGACTCGTGGGCGCGTTCGGCGAGTTCAAGGCGCTCCTTGATCCGCGGAACGGGATGAACCCCGGCAAGGTCGTCGACCCCGAACCGCTGGACGAGCGGCTGCGGGTCGGGCCGCTGTGGCAACCCGCCGACTCCCGCACGCACTTCGGGTACCCCGAGGATCAGCACTCCTTCAACCGGGCCGTGCTGCGCTGCGTCGGCATCGGCGAGTGCCGCGGCCACGAGGGCGGGGTGATGTGCCCCTCGTACCGGGTGACCCGGGAGGAGGAGCACTCCACACGCGGACGTGCGCGGCTCCTCTTCGAGATGCTCGACGGCCACCCCGACTCGGCGATCACCGGCGGCTGGCGCTCACCCGAGGTGCGGGACGCGCTCGACCTGTGCCTCGCGTGCAAGGGGTGCAAGTCGGACTGCCCCACCGGGGTCGACATGGCCACGTACAAGGCGGAGTTCCTCGCACACCATTACGCGCACCGGGTCCGTCCGCTCGCCCACTACTCGCTGGGCTGGCTGCCGGTGTGGACGCAACTCGCCCAGCACGCGCCCGCGTTGGCGAATCTGGCGTTGCGTCCGGGCCTCGCGAAGAGACTGGCCGGCGTCGACCCCGCCCGCGAGGCACCCCGCTTCGCCGCGCAGCCCTTCGTGCGACGCCGCCGGGCACGCGGCGCCGTCCGCCCGACGCCGGGTGACCCCGCGACCGTCGTGCTCTGGCCCGACACGTTCACCAACTTCTTCCGTCCGGCGCTGGCGAGGTCAGCGGTGCGGGTGCTCCAGGCTGCCGGGTACACGGTGGCGGTCCCGGCGACGCCCGTGTGCTGCGGGCTGACGTGGATCTCGACGGGGCAACTGGACGTGGCGAAACGGGTGTTGAGGCGCACGCTGCGGGTCCTTGGCCCGTACCTGGACGCGGGAACGCCGATCGTCGGCCTCGAACCGTCGTGCACGGCGGTCTTCCGCTCCGACGCGCCGGAACTGCTGCCGGACGATCCGTGGGTGCGGCGCCTGGCCTCGCGGACGAGGACGTTCGCCGAGCAACTGGCCGACTGGGAGCCGCCGTTGCTCTCCCGCCGGGCGATCGTCCAGACGCACTGCCACCAGCACGCGGTGCTCGGCTCCGACGCCGACCGCGCCCTGATGCGCCGGGCGGGCCTGGACGCCCGGGCGCTGGACGCCGGCTGCTGCGGCCTCGCCGGCAACTTCGGCTTCGAACGCGGCCACCACGAAGTCTCCCTGGCAGTAGGCGAGTTGGGGGTGCTCCCCGCAGTGCGCTCCGCCGCTCCCGAGGACCTGATCCTGGCGGACGGCTTCAGCTGCCGCACGCAGATCGAGCAGGCGGGGACGGGACGGCGCGCCCTGCACTTGGCGGAGGTGCTGGCGTCGGCCCTGGACGGCCCGCTGCCTGCCGAGTACCCCGAACGCGCGCTCACAACCGACACGTTGTCCCCCTCTGTGCGAAGGACCCTGTCATGAAGGTTTCCGATCACCTCCTCAACCGGCTGCGCGAATGGGACGTCGAGTACGTCTTCGCCTACCCCGGCGACGGCATCAACGGGCTGCTCGCCGCCTGGGGGCGGGCCGAGGACCGGCCCAGGTTCATCCAGGCCCGGCACGAGGAGATGTCCGCGTTCGAGGCCGTCGGGTACGCCAAGTTCTCCGGCCGGGTCGGGGTCTGCGCGGCCACGTCCGGGCCCGGCGCCATCCACCTGCTGAACGGCCTCTACGACGCGAAGCTCGACCACGTCCCCGTCGTCGCGATCGTCGGCCAGACGAACCGGAGCGCGATGGGCGGCTCGTACCAGCAGGAAGTCGACCTGCTGAGCCTCTACAAGGACGTCTCCTCCGACTACTGCGCGATGGTCACCGTCCCGGAGCAACTGCCGAACGTCCTGGACCGGGCGATCCGCACCGCGTACGCGCGCCGCACGGTGACCGCCGTGATCCTCCCGGCAGATGTGCAGGAACTGGAGTACTCGCCCCCCGAGCACGCCTTCAAGATGGTCCCCTCCAGCCTCGGCCTGTCGCACTACGCCCCCATCCCCGCCGACACGGACCTCCAGCGCGCGGCGGACGTCCTCAACTCCGGTGGAAAACCGGCCCTGTTGATCGGCCAGGGCGCGCGGGGCGCCCGGACAGAGGTGACGGCGGTCGCCGAACGCCTCGGCGCGGGCGTCGCGAAGGCGCTGCTCGGCAAGGACGCCCTGGACGACGACATCCCGTACTCGACCGGCGCGATCGGCCTGCTGGGCACGCGGCCGTCGTACGAGATGATGCGGGACTGCGACACGCTGCTGGTGATCGGATCGTCGTTCCCCTACACGCAGTTCCTGCCGGACTTCGGCAAGGCGCGCGGCGTACAGATCGACATCGACCCGCACATGGTCGGCATGCGCTACCCCTTCGAGGTGAACCTCGTCGGCGACGCCGCGGCCACGCTCCAGCGGCTGCTGCCACTGCTGGACCAGGTGAAGGACTTCGCGTGGCGGGAGAAGATCGAGGCGAACGTGGCCCGGTGGCGCCGGGTGATGGCCCGGCGGGCCGAGGTGTCGGCGGACCCGGTCAACCCGGAGTACGTGGCGCACGCGCTGAGCGGACTGCTCCCCGAGGACGCCATCCTCACCGCCGACTCGGGCTCGGCCGCCAACTGGTACGCCCGGCACGTGGAGTTGAGGGGCGCGATGCGGGGCTCCCTGTCGGGGACGCTCGCGACGATGGGGCCCGGCGTGCCGTACGCGATCGGTGCGAAGTTCGCGCACGGGGACCGGCCGGTCGTCGCGCTGGTGGGTGACGGGGCGATGCAGATGAACGGGCTCGCGGAGCTGATCACGGTCGCCAAGTACTGGCGGGAGTGGGCCGATCCGCGCCTCGTCGTCGCCGTGTTCAACAACCGCGATCTGAACCAGGTCACTTGGGAGATGCGCGGCATGGAGGGCGCCCCGCAGTTCCTGCCCTCGCAGTCGATCCCGGACGTCGCGTACGCCGACTTCGCGCGCTCCCTCGGGCTGAGCGGGATGCGGATCGAGAAGCCGGACCAGGTGGGCGGCGCGTGGGAGGCGGCGCTCGCCGCGCGGGAGCCGTACGTCCTCGACTTCGTCACCGACCCCGCCGTACCCCCGATCCCGCCGCACGCGACCCTCGACCAGATCGAGGCGGCAGCGGCGGCGGTCCTGAAGGGCGACAGCGACCGGGCGGCGATGGTGAAACAGGGGTTCAAGGCGAAGGTGCAGGAGTTCCTGCCGGGGAAGCACGAAGGGAACAACGGAGGGAAGAACGCGGGGAAGCGGGGCGGGAGGCGCGACCGTGACCGATGAACCCGTCGTCGAGCGCGTCGACAGCGCCGTCTACACCGTCCCCACCGACACCCCGGAAGCCGACGGCACCCTCTCCTGGGACCACACGACCCTCGTCCTCGTCACCGTCCACGCCGCCGGGACCACCGGGCTCGGCTACACGTACGCCCCGCCCGCCGCCGCGCACGTCGTGGACGACCTGCTCGCCGGCGCCGTCGTCGGCACCTCCGTCCTGGACGTGCCCCGCGCGCACGAGGCGATGACCCGTGCCGTGCGCAACGCCGGGCTGCCCGGGATCGCCGCGCAGGCGCTGTCCGCCGTCGACATCGCCCTGTGGGACGCGAAGGCCCGCCTCCTCGCCGTACCGCTCGCCGGACTGCTGGGCGCGGCGCGCGACGAGGTGCCGGTGTACGGCAGCGGGGGCTTCGTGACCTACGACGAGGGGCGCCAGGAACGGCAGTTGCGCGGCTGGGTCGAGGAGCAGGGCATCCCCCGCGTGAAGATCAAGATCGGGGAGTCGTGGGGCCGCGCGGAGGCCCGCGACCTGCTGCGCACCTCCCGCGCGCGGGACGCGATCGGCTCCGCCGCCGAGCTGTACGTCGACGCCAACGGCGGCTACGGCGCGAAACAGGCGGTCCGGGTCGCCGTAGCTCTGGAGGGTGAGGGGGTGACGTGGTTCGAGGAGCCCGTCTCCGCCGACCGGCTCGGCGCCCTCGCGGAGATCCGCGGCCGTACCGACGCGGAGGTCACCGCCGGGGAGTACGGCTACACCCTCCCCTACTTCCGAGGGATGCTCGACGCGGGCGCCGTCGACTGCCTCCAGGCCGACGTGACCCGCTGCGGCGGCATCACCGGCTGGCTGCGCGTAGCCGCCCTGGCTCTCGCGTACGGCCTCGACATATCGGCCCACTGCGCCCCGCACGTCTCCGCGCACGTCGCCGCCGCCGTCCCGAACCTGCGGCACATCGAGTGGTTCCACGACCACGTCCGCGTCGAACGCCTCCTGTTCGACGGGGTCCTCGACCCGCTCGGCGGCGCGGTGACCCCGCAGCAGGGACCGGGCCTCGGGCTCGCCCTCGACGCCGAACAGGCACGACCGTTCAGGAGCCGGTGATGGACACGCACAAGGACACGCACAAGGACACCGTCGTCGTGACCGGCGCGAGCGCGGGAGTCGGCCGGGCCGTAGCCCGCCTGTACGCCGCGCGCGGAGCCCGCGTCGCCCTGATCGCCCGGGGCCGCGCGGGCCTCGACGCGGCGGCCCGCGACGTCACCGAGCTGGGCGGCCTGCCGTACGTGTACGAGGCGGACGTCGCCGACGCCGACGCCGTCGAGGCAGCGGCGGGCGCCGCCGAAGCGGCCCTGGGGCCCCTCGACGTGTGGGTCAACTGCGCCTTCACCGGCGTCTTCGCCCCCTTCACCGACATCACCCCCGAGGAGTACGCCCGCGTCACCTCCGTGACCTACCTGGGGTACGTCAACGGCACCCGCGCCGCCCTCGCCCGCATGGTCCCCCGCGACCGCGGCACGGTCGTCCAGGTCGGCTCGGCGCTCGGCGAACGCTCGGTGCCGCTCCAGTCGGCGTACTGCGGCGCCAAGCACGCGATCAACGGGTTCACGTCGTCCGTACGGCTCGAACTCCTGCACCGGGGCAGCCGCGTCCGCGTCACCGTCGTCCAGCTCCCCGCCGTCAACACGCCCCAGTTCAGCTGGGTGCGGTCCAGGATGCCGCGCCAGCCGCAGCCGATCCCGCCGATCTACCAGCCGGAGGCCGCCGCGAGGGGAGTTGTGCGCGCCGCCGACCGGCCGGGGCGCCGGGAGCGGTGGATCGGGGCGAGCACGCGGGCGACCCTGCTGGCCAACCGGGTCGTACCGGCCCTCCTCGACCGCTACCTCGCCCGTACGGGGTACGCGTCGCAGCAGGTCGACGCGGCGCGGGTGCCGGGGCCGGACAACCTGTTCGTGCCGGCCGACGACGAGGCCGACCACGGGGCGCACGGAGTCTTCGACTCCCGCTCCCGGCACCGGAGTTGACTCACCTGAATTGACTCACTGCTCCTCGGTCCGGTCCGTCCGGGGGATGCTCGTGAGGCGCGGCCGGGCGGGGGCGTCCTGCCACCAGTCCATGCCGTCCTCCAGGTAGCGCAGCAGGATGCCCTCGCGCAGCGCCCAGGGGCAGATCGTCACCGCGTCCACGCCGCTGAGCTTCATCACACTGTGCGCGGTGACCGCCCCGGCGAGGCTCTGCCGGGCCCGGGGCGCGGAGATCCCGGGGAGCCCGGCGCGGTCGGCGGCGGAGAGGGCCGCCAGCCGGTCCACGGCACGGCGCAGGTCGGCGCGGCGCAGGACCCGCTCCACGAACAGGCCCCGGCGGCCCGGCGGGGCCCCGCACAGGCGGGCGAGCTGCTGGAACGTGCGCGAGGTGGCCAGCGTCGTACGGGGGCGCTCCCAGCGGATACGGGCCGACGCGTCGCGCAGGGCGTGGCGGACATGGCGGCGCAGCGCGTGCAGCTCGCCGCCCGTGGGCGGGTCGGCGGCGGTCAGGAAGTCGTGGGTGAGCCGGTTGGCGCCGAGCGGCAGGGAGGCCGCGAACTCCGGGGTGCGGCCCCGGCCGTACGCCACCTCCAGGGAGCCGCCGCCGATGTCGAACAGGGCCAGCGGGCCCGCACGCCAGCCCATCCAGCGGCGTACCGCGAGGAACGTCAGCTCGGCCTCCAGCTCGCCCGGCAGCAGCCGCAGCCGTACCCCGGTGCGGTCCTGGACCGTGCGCAGGACCTCCGCGCGGTCCGGGGCGTGGCGGATGACCGCCGTCGCGAACGCCGGGGGGTCGGGGGCGCCCCAGCGGCGGGCCGTCGCCGCGGCGGCGCCGACCGCCGAGACCAATTGCTCCGTCGCCTCCTCGCCGAGCCGGCCGTCCGGGCCCGTGCGCTCCGACAGACGCAGCCGCCACTTCGCGGTGTGCACCGGCAGGGGAACGCCGTCCCGCGCGTCCGTCACCACCAGCCGTACCGTGTTCGACCCCGCGTCCACCACAGCGATTCTCATGGCTGCCGGTTACCCCTGCGGACCGGAGGGAATCGCCGGACTGTGAATGAAACGTGGAGTCCGGGAAACCCGGAGCACAGGAGGTTCACACCATGGTTCCGATTATTCTCGTACTGCTTCTGGCGCTGCTGCTGTTCGGCGTCGGATTCGCCGTGAAGATTCTCTGGTGGATAGCGCTCGTCGTCCTCGTCGTCTGGCTGCTGGGATTCCTGGTCCGCGGGACGTCGGCGACGGGCACCAGGGGGCGCTGGTACCGCTGGTGAGCTGAGCGTCAGCTCCGCGGGAGCAGCGGCCCGAGCGGCCCGAGGTCCAGATTCAGGTCCTCGGGCCGCAGCCCGTACCGCTCGCGCAGCTCGGTCATCCGCTCGTCGAGGAGCATCAGCGTCAGGCCGACGCGCTCTTCCTGCTCCTCGGTGAGATCGCCCTGGTCGAAGCGGCGCACGGCCTGCCGTTCCATGAGCTGGCGAAGGAGTTCGATCACCGTGAGAACGAGTTTGATCAGATCGCGCTCGACGGTGTCCGGTTCGAGGTCCAGGCGGCGCGTCATGTCGGTGCGGCCGGTCATGTCGGTGCGGCTGGTCATGGCGGTCCCTCCCACGGTGACGGCACCTGCGCCGTCACCGAGCTGATCAGGGCGTTCAGGTCGATCCGGACGAGGTCCACGTCCGCGATCCGCAACGTGATGTCGCCGGTGATGACGACACCACCGGCGAGGAGACGGTCCAGGAGGTCCACGAGGGAGACCTCACGGCGCTGTACGACGGTCACGGGCCCGCCTCCTCGTCCGGCTCTCCCGACGCGAAGGAATACGCCGCCCACGGCCCCGTGAGTTCCACGCGAATTCCCCGGTCCCCGTCCCGGACGCCCTCCGCGATTTCCACGAACCGCTCGGAGAGTTCCCGCCGGACGAGGAAAGCGGCGTTGAACACATTCTGCCCGGAATTCTCTCCTCCGGGGGTGAGGGCGGAATTCTGCGGCGGGCGCAGGCGTACCGCGTCGGCGTGCGTGCACAACGCGCTGTGGAGCTTTTCGGAGAACAGTTCCGCCCGGTGCCAGGACTCCTCGTCCGAGAGGGCCGCGCGGCGCCGCTGCCGCAGATAGTCGCGGCCCGACGCCGGGCTCGGCACCTCCTGGGGTGCCTCCCGGTCGACGTACACCTTCACCCCCCACTCCACCCGGCCCGCGATCCGCTCCAGGACGTGCCGGAAGCGGGCCTCGCCCTCCTCCAGCATCGTCCGTACGCCGCTGTCGTCGCGGAAGACGGTCGCCAGCCGCAGCGGCAGCGGGGTCGTCACGGTGGTCAGCGCGTCGACGACCCGCTCGTGGGCGCGGGCCGTCGCGGTCAGCCAGTCCAGGTCCTCCAGGCGCCGCCGCAAGGGCTCCTCGGCGAAGACGTCCTCGGGGACGCGGCTGACGACCGCGACGAGGTGGCCGTGGGCGAGCCGGGCGGGTGGCTCGCCCACGACGCCGGTGAGATCCGCCGGGAGCGGCGTCTCGAACGGGGGGCAGACGGCGTACACGTAGCGCAGGGCGGTCACCGGGGCTCCTCCAGCGCTTCCAGGGCTTCGAGGCGGGCCCGCAACTCGGCGTTCTCGCGGGTGAGTTGATCCCTGCGGGCCTTCGTGGACAGCGCCGGGTCGTCCTCCCACCAGTCGATGCCCATCTCCTTCGCCTTGTCGACGGAGACGACGACCAGGCGGAGTTTGACCGTGAGGAGCTCGATGTCGAGGAGGTTGATGCGGATGTCGCCCGCGATGACGATGCCCTTGTCGAGGACGCGCTCCAGGATGTCGGCGAGGTTGGCGCCTCCGTTGCCGTTGTACGGGTCGGGGAGGCGGCTGGGCATGCTCACCGCCGGCTCCGGGGGGCCTCGGCCTCGGCGGGGGCGTCGTCCGGCTCCTCGTCCTCGTACTCCAACTCGCCCTCGGCGTCCTCGGGTTCGGTGTCTTCGAGTTCGGCGTCTGCCGGTTCGGGGTCTTCGGGCTCCTCGTCCTCGAACTCCTCGCGGGGCTCGTCCTCCTCCTCGTACTCCGCCTCCAACTCCTCGCCGTCCTCGGCGTCCTGGGGCGTCTCGGCGTCCTCGGTCTCCTCCGCCAGCGCGTCCTCGTGGCTCACCACGACCTTCCCGTCGTGGATCTCGCCCCGCCAGCCCTCCTCCGCCTCGCCCTTGAGGGTGATGAAGCGGGCGTAGTTCTTGAGGTCGAGGCGGATGCGGCGGCCCTGGGCGCGCCAGAGGTTGCCGGTGCGTTCGAAGAGGCCCGCGGGGTAGTACTCGACGACCAGCAGGACACGCGTCAGGTTGTCGGCGAGGCGGTGGAAGGTGACCGCGCCCTTCGTGGTCCCCTTCGCGCCCTGCGAGGTCCAGGAGATCCGCTCGTCCGGGATCTGCTCCGTGGTCATCGCCTGCCAGCTCCGGCTGGACCAGAAGACCTTGAGCCGCCAGTCGGAGCGGGTGTCGTCCGCGCGGTCGGCGCTCTTGACGCCCTTCGCGAAGGAGCCGAAGTCCTGGAAGCGGGTCCACTGGTCGTAGGCGGTGCGCAGCGGGACGCCGACGTCGACGTGCTCCATGACGACCGTCGGCTTCTTGCCGGCGGCGCTCTTGCCCTTGCCCTGCTTGCCCTTCTTGCCGAGGCCCTTGAGCGCCTCCTTGACGCCGTCCTTCGCGCGGCCCGCACCGACCTCCAGCGCCGAGCGCAACGGCCCCTTGCCCTCGGCGAGTTTGCGCCCGCCGTCCAGGGCGAGCCGGGTGAAGCCGGGGCTCTCGCCGGACGCGATGTCGTTCAGCTTGACGGTGGTCTCGCCGAGTTTGTGGCCGGCGCCGACGAGGAGACGCTGTGCCTGGGCGGCGACGTACTCCCGCAGCTCCGCCTTGAGCCGGTCGGCGGCCTCGCTGCGGGCCACGCCGGAGAGGGTGTCGGTCACCGCTCGTCACCCCGCTTCGCGGAGCGCGCCGGGGGTTTCTTCGCCGCGCGGGGAGCGGCCTTCTTGGTGACGCGCTCGGGGGAAGCGGTCTTCCTCGCGGCGTCGGTGGCCTTCTTGGCGCCGGGCGCCTTCTTCCGGGGCTTGCCCGGCCCCTCGGACCTGCCGCCCTCGGACCTGCCGCCCTTGGCGCGCTCCCGCCCGGCCCCGGCATCCGCTCCGGCATCGGCGCCCTCGTCCCGACCGGCGACCCCCGGGACCCCCCCGTCGAGCCGCCCCCGCACCTCCGCCGTCCGCCCGTGCAACCGCCCCGCCAGCGAGTCCAGTTGGCGTTCCACGACCGCCCCCGTCGCCGCCTTCCCCACCCCGCGCAGGTCCTCCCGGAGCTGATCCCCGATCTCCTTGAACTGCGGGTTGTTCTGGAGCTGCTGGGAGACCAGGTCGGCGACCCCCCTCGGCGTGAGGTTCAGCCGCTTGCCCGCGACCACGGATCCGACGGCGAGCGCCAGTTTCAACTTCCGTGT
>NZ_LIRL01000199.1 GCF_001419795.1 Streptomyces niveiscabiei | reverse complement strand
AGATGTGTATAAGGGCCAGCGTGCGGGTGGGGGCGTACGGAGTAGGCGGAGGCGATGGTGCGGTCGCGGGCGGCCTGGTTGTAGTCGATGAAGATCCGCTCCCCGCGTTCTTCCTTCCACCACTTGATGGTGACGCGGTCCGGCATCCGGCGTTCCATCTCCCTCCCGACGGCGATCGCCGCGCGCCGCACCTCGGTGAACGTCCAGCGGGGTTCGATGGGGACGAACACGTGCAGCCCGCGCCCGCCGGAGGTCTTCGGCCAGCCCCGCAGCCCGCCGAACTCGTCGAGTACGGCCCGCAGTTCGTGGGCGGCGCGGACCGCGTCGGCGTAGTCGGTGCCGGGCTGGGGGTCGAGGTCGATGCGGAGTTCGTCGGGGTGGTCGACGTCGGCGCGGCGGACGGGCCAGGGGTGGAAGGTGAGGGTGCCGTACTGGGCGGCCCACAGGACGGCGGCCTGTTCGGTGGGGCACATCTCGTCGGCGCTGCGTCCGCTGGGGAAGGTGATGTGGGCGGTGGGGATCCAGTCGGGCATGTTCTTGGGGGCGCGCTTCTGGAAGAAGTTCTCGCCGGTCACACCGTCGGGGTAGCGCTCCAGGGTGGTGGGGCGCTCGCGCAGGGCGCGCAGGATGCCGGGAGCGACGGCCTGGTAGTAGCGGGCGAGGTCCAGCTTCGTGAATCCGCGCTCCGGGAAGAACATCTTGCCGGGACTGGACAGCCGTACCGTCCGCCCGCCCGCCTCCAGCTCGACCGCATCGCCCATGCGCCCACGGTAGGCGAACCTCGCACATCAGGCATTTCATCGCATTGCGGGTGACACTTCACCCATGGATCTGCCGGTGATGCCTCCCGTGAAGCCCATGCTCGCCAAGTCGGTGGCGAAGATCCCGCCGGGCATGCAGTACGAGGCGAAGTGGGACGGTTTCCGCGCGATCGTGTTCCGCGACGGGGCGGCGGTCGAGCTGGGCAGCCGGACGACGAAGCCGCTGACCAGGTACTTTCCCGAGCTGGTGGCGGCGCTGAGGGAGCGGTTGCCCGAGCGGTGCGTGCTGGACGGGGAGATCGTGATCGCGCGGGACGGGCGGCTGGACTTCGACGCGCTGACCGAGCGGATCCACCCGGCGGACTCCCGGGTCCGCACGCTCGCCGAGCGCACCCCGGCGTCGTTCGTCGCCTTCGACCTGCTCGCGCTGGCCGACACGGCCCTGCTGGACGTCCCCCTCAGCGACCGCCGCGCCCTCCTGGAACGCGCGCTGGCCGGGGTGAGCGCGCCCGTCCACCTGGCCCCGGCGACGACCGACACGGCGGTGGCCGCGCGCTGGTTCGAGCAGTACGAGGGCGCCGGTCTGGACGGCGTGATCGCCAAGCCCCTCACGCTGCCGTACCTCCAGGACGAGCGCGCGATGTTCAAGGTCAAGCACGAGCGGACGGCGGACGCGGTCGTCGCCGGGTACCGCTTCCACAAGAGCGGCCCGGTGGTGGGTTCGCTGCTGCTGGGCCTGTACGACGGCGAGGGCACTCTCCAGCATGTGGGCGTGTCGGCGTCGTTCACGATGGCCCGGCGCGCGGAGCTGGTGGCGGAGCTGGAGCCGCTGCGGATGGCGGACGCCTCGGGGCATCCGTGGGCGGCCTGGGGCGACGCGGCGGCGCACGAGGCGGCCAGGCTGCCGGGGGCGCCGAGCCGCTGGTCGGGCAAGAAGGACCTGTCGTGGGTGCCGGTGCGGCCCGAGCGGGTCGCGGAGGTGGCGTACGACCATATGGAGAACGGCGTCCGCTTCCGCCACACGGCCCGCTTCCGCCGCTGGCGCCCGGACAGGACGCCGGAGAGCTGCACGTACGCGCAGCTGGAGGAGCCGGTGCGGTACGACCTCGGGGAGATCCTGGGGACGCCCGCCACCTGAACGGCGTAACAGATCGAGCATGATCGCTTTTGATCGGGTATGGCCACCAGCGACCTCTTCGGCGCACCCTTTAGGGATACGGACTGGTGGCACCCGTGGACATCACACGATCGAACCCGAAACACCCGGCGCGTACGGCCCGCACGGCCGCGCTCCTGCTGACCGCGACCCTGACGACGGCCCTGGTGGCGGGCTGTACGACCGCCCCGCGCGCGGGCGACGACGCGTTGAACGGCTCCCTCAAGCCCCGCGCGCGCACCGGCCCCGTCCTCGCCGTGAAGATCGACAACGCGCGCCCCGCCCGCCCGCACACGGGCCTCGACGCGGCGGACGTCGTGTACGTCGAGCCGGTCGAGGGCGGCATGAGCCGCCTGATGGCGGTGTACGCGACGAGGCTCCCCCGGGCGATCGGACCGGTCCGCAGCGCGCGCCAGTCGGACCTGGAGCTGCTGCGCCAGTTCGACCGGCCGGTGCTCGCGTTCTCGGGCGCCCAGCGCAAGCTGCATCCGCTGATCGACAAGGCGCCGCTGAGGGCGATCGAGCCCGGTGAGGTGTCCGGCGCGTACTACCGGGGCGGCGCGAAACCGGCGCCGCACAACCTCTACCTGCGGCCCGAACGGCTGGTGCGCTCGGCGCCGGGGGCCGCCGCGCTGGAGGCGACCGGGTTCCGCTTCGGGCCCGCGCCCGCGGGAGGGCGGGCCGTGAACTCGCGCACGGTGCGCTATCCGGCGGCGCGGTTCACGTTCACCTGGTCGGCGGGGCGGGGGCGCTGGCTGGTGCGGATGGACGGGGCGACGGCCCGGCGGGTGGCCCCGGCGACGGTCGTCGTGCAGTACGTGAAGGTCCGCCGGAGCCGCTTCCACGACGTCCTGGGCAACCACACGCCGTACCCGCAGACCGTCGGCTCCGGGCGGGCGGTCGTGCTGCGCGGCGGGCGGGCGTACGACGTCGTCTGGAAGCGGCCGAGGGCGGCGGACGGGACGCGGTTCACCACGCGGGACGGGAAGAGCGTGAACGTCGCGCGCGGGCAGGTGTGGGT